>VGHV01000127.1 GCA_016868095.1 Betaproteobacteria bacterium | reverse complement strand
AATCAGATCGTCGAATGCGCTTAGCGCTGCTTTCGCACCATCACCTGCTGCGATGATGATTTGCTTAAAAGGGGTTGTGGTCACATCCCCAGCGGCAAAAACTCCCTTAAGACTCGTTTGTCCTTTCGCATCGACGATGATTTCACCTTGGGTATTCAGCTCAAGCGTTCCTTTAAGCCATTCTGTATTAGAAACTAGACCAATCTGAACAAATACGCCCTCCAAGGCCAAACGGTGCTCAGTACCATCGCGCTGGTCGACATAAGTCAAAGCGGAAACAACACCGTCCTCACCCTCAATGGCCCGGGTCATTGCGCCAGTCATCACCTGCACATTAGGTAACGAACTGAGTTTTTCAATCAGCACTGCATCGGCTTTGAGATTCGGTGCAAACTCCAATAAGGTCACCTGCGATGCCAGCCCTGCAAGGTCAATCGCAGCTTCGACGCCAGAGTTTCCACCACCAACCACTGCAACACGCTTGCCCTTATAAAGCGGGCCGTCACAATGCGGGCAATAGGCAACGCCCTTATTTCGATAACGATCTTCGCCAGGAATACCCAATTGCCGCCAACGTGCCCCGGTACTAATCACAAGGGACCTGGCTTCTAGCTGTGCGCCACTTTCTAAGTCAATTTGCACCAAACCTTCCCCTTTATCGGTCGGTCGGAGCTTTGCGACACGTTGCATGGTTATCAGATCAATGTCATAAGTTTTCAAATGATTCTCAAGCGCCGACGAAAGCTTTGGTCCATCAGTCAATGGTAGGGAAATAAAATTTTCAATCGCCATGGTGTCGTTTAGTTGACCACCCAGACGATCGGCGATCAAGCCTGTTCGAATACCTTTACGAGCAGCATAAATAGCCGCTGAAACGCCGGCGGGACCGCCACCAATGACTAGCAAGTCGTAGGCTTCTCGCTTTGACAACGCTAGGGCCTGCTCAGCGGGCAGGCTTTGATCTAATTTAGCGAGGATTTCGCTGAGTCCCATTCTGCCCGCACCAAAAAACTCACCGTTCAAATAAATGGACGGGACAGCCATCATTTTTCGCGCATCGACTTCACTTTGAAAAAGTGCTCCATCAATCACAACAGTCTTGACCGCAGGATTGACTAAGGCCATCAAGCTCAGTGCCTGGACCACATCCGGACAGTTATGGCATGAAAGCGACATGTACACCTCAAAGCGAAAGCTGCCCTTTAAAGATTTGATCTGTGCGAGTTGCGATTCGGCAACTTTGGGCGGATGCGCACCCGCCCATAGCAAGGCAAGCACGAGCGAGGAGAACTCATGGCCAAGCGGAATAGCTGCAAATCTTAGTGCTTCCTCAATAGCGTCCTCACCAGCCATCGCATCTTGTCGAATCGAAAACGAGGGTTTACGTGTGTCGCGTCCATCAAAGGACAAGCGAATCTTGTCCGAACTCGATTGAAGGGCTTGTAAGAGTTGCTTCAGTTGATTGCTTGCTGCAGTCTCGTCAAGACTCGCTTCAATAGCGATAGGCTTTCTGATCGACTGCAAATGCTGTTTGACTTTTTCCAGCATCGATTGTGTGATCATTTCTTTATCCTTTTCGAAAAGTTATGATGTACTTTTCCAGACCTCAGACTTGACCGCCGACCGCATGGACGATCAAGCATGATGCGTAATGCCGACGACGAGCTTAGATCTTGCCAACCAGGTCAAGGCTTGGCTCGAGGGTTTCAGCGCCGGGCGTCCAATTGGCGGGACAGACTTCGCCCGGATGAGCCGCTACATATTGAGCCGCCTGAACCTTGCGCAACAACTCCTTGGCGTCACGACCAATGCCGTTATCGTGGACCTCGCAAAGTTTGATGAGGCCCTCGGGATTGATCAAAAAGCTGCCGCGTAAAGCCAAACCTTCGTCTTCGATCATGACCCCGAAGTTTCGGGTGATACGACCCGTTGGATCGCCGACTAGGGGGTAACGTACCTTAGCGATTGTTTCCGAGGCGTCATGCCAGGCTTTGTGTGTGAAGTGGGTATCGGTCGATACGGCATAGATTTCAACCCCCAAGGATTTGAAGGTGTCATAGTGATCTGCGAGATCGCCCAGTTCAGTAGGACAAACAAAGGTAAAGTCCGCGGGATAGAAGAAAACAATCGACCACCTACCTTTGAGCGTTTGTTCGTTGACTTCGACGAACTTTCCATGATGGTAGGCGGTTGCTTTGAATGGCTTGACTTCGCTATTGATGATTGACATGTTGGTGTCCTTAAGTGTTGTTGAGGAGGAGAGGCTGCCCTGGTTCTGAGCAAGCACGTAGCGAAGTTTGAGCGCCACCTCTTAATCGGTCCAACAAATCATTTTTATTAATTTCATCGAATTTTTCAATATACCTATGACAAAGCTTGTGATGACATGGAAGGAATGGGCTCAGGCCGATGCGATTGCCTTGTCGCAGGGCGTGGTCAACGGTGAATTCAGCCCTCGCGAAATTGCCCATCAGGCGAGAGAAGCCATAAGGGCCTTAAACCCAAGCTTGGACGCTGCCAGAGAAGTCTTCGATGACGCGGTCGACGACCCACTGATTGACGGCATGAATCCACTAGGGGCTTTTAGGGGTATTCCATTTTTAATGAAGGATCTCGGCCCAACGATGAAGGGACGATTGCAGGAAATGGGGTCTCGCTTCATGCAGGGCAGGCGCTCAAATGCCGATAGTTTCCTCACCCAGAAGATTCGCGCAGCAGGCTTGAACATCATCGGACGAACCAGTACACCCGAGTTTGGCGTGTGTAGCTCGGCGGAAAATCCCGCCATTTGCATCACCAGAAACCCTTGGGATACCGCGTATAGCAGTTGCGGCTCCTCGGCAGGAAGCACCGTCTTGGTCGCAGCCGGCGCAGTGCCGATGGCTCACGCAACCGACGGCGGAGGATCGATCCGAATTCCCGCAGGCTTTAATGGCAATATCGGTATGAAATCTTCGCGCGGGGTTTTTTCAATAGCACCTGCGCTTTCAGACCTCACAGGCCTTGTGTCAACGCAGGGATGTATTAGCCGAACCGTACGCGATACAGCAGCTTGGATTGATCACTGCCGAGGTGGAGCGCCTGGCGAGTTTATGCCTTTTTGGCAACCCGAAACATGCTATAGCGATCTCATCAAGGCAGATCCACCGCGACTACGCATCGCCTTGTCGACCCGATGGGGGCCGTATGCTGCTGAAGCATGCCTTTGCCAGGAATTAGAGCGTTCTGCAAAGCATCTTCAAGACCTCGGACACCATGTCGACTGGGCTTTACCGGACCTCGACTATGAAAAGGCCTTTGAAGCGCAAACCTTTTGCTACATCTCCAATTTTGCGCAAGTGATTAGTGCTCATTTGAAAGCGAGACAGCTCAAAGAACCACCAGCCGATTGCATCGAGCCCATCAATCGATTGATTTGGGAGACCGGCAAAGATTTTTCTTACAGCGATCGTTTTGCCATGCAAGAGGTCTTCAACACAACAGCACGAAGTTTTGGTGCATTTTTCGAGTCCTGGGACATTATGCTGACTCCGATCACAGCTCAGCAAACCCCTTTAATCGGTCAATCCGAACTGCTGACCACCAGCACCGAAACCGATGTGTATGCATGGTTTCATCGACTTTGGAAGGCCTTTGCTTTTACGCCGCTGAGCAATCTTTGCGGCATCCCTGCCATCTCACTGCCGATGGCGCAGCAAAGTAACGGCCTTCCGTTCGGCATCCAGGCACAAGCCAAACAGGCTAATGATGGCTTACTTCTACAAGTCGCAGCGCAGATCGAACGCTCGCTTGCTGGCCGCTGGAACCAAGGACAAAAGCCCAAGGTTCATGTGCAAAACCTAGGGCGCTAAGCTAGCTTCTCGCGATGGTGTAATTGTTGACTCGGAGCATTTTGCACATCGCCTTCATGTTGTCGACCGTTGGTGGTATCTGAGCGTTACGGATTCGCTGCTTAAGCTCTTCGGTCTTATAAATCATACCTTTCTGATTTGCCACGGTACGGCAAAGATTTTCTGTGACCGTTTTGGCAACACCAGGACGGCTGCCAACCACCTTAACGAAAGCGGGTGCCGGTAGAAACAAAAGCTGGCCTGACTCCTCGCATTCGAGCGATGCTGATCTTGGCTGGCCGTCGATGAGTCCAAACTCACCAACATGAGCCCCTCGCCTGAGACTTGCCAGAACCTTCTTGCTCATGAGCCCGCTTCGACTCAAGACGTAAACCCGAAACGAGCCCGACAGTACGACATACATGCCATCTGGATCATCGTCTTCGCCAAAAACTTGTTCACCGGAAACAAATGCTCTCGTTCTGGTGACTAGCATGATCTCCGCTAAGTCCTCTCCCGACATACCGTCAAAAAAAGGAACTTCCGAAATCGGCACGGCCATGGGCACTCACTCCATCCAAATCAACCCGGACCTGTTCCATCGTTGAACGCAACAGCTCTCAACTCACAAACAGGCTTCTAGCCCTAACTTTAGCGCAGATCAGCCCGATCAAGGTCGAAGGGCTTATTCAATGCCGGCACGATAAAGCATTCGATTCATCAGACACAATCGTATGATCGCACTTTGAAGTAAATCTAGCCCGACGAAGCCAGTAAAAGGCCAACCACCTTTTAATGAACCTGCACCGTCTGTTAATGAAACTGCACCACCTTCCCTTAGCATGATGCATGCCAATAACCTCAACTAATGCTGAGTCCATCTGCTCCTAAATACTCCTTCTGAGGAAGTCCATGAAAACAGCCCATGATCTTGTTGTTGCCGCCAAAGCAGCCATTGAGGAAATTAGTATCGACCAAGCAAGCAAGGCGATTCAGGAAGCCGACTTGCTGATTGACGTACGAGAAGCCGATGAGTTCGCCCAAGGCCACCTCCCCGGCGCTGTGCTTGTGCCGCGTGGACTGCTTGAATTCAAACTTAGCGGCACCCCTGCGATGAGCGCCCGCGACCTACAAATAGTCCTCTACTGCAAAACCAGTGGCAGGGCCGCACTTGCAGCCGCGGCCATGAAAGACATGGGTTACTTGCATGTTCGATCGATTGCAGGCGGCTATGACGCCTGGCTGGCCGCGGGCAAGCCGATCACACGACCCGACCAGCCCTCGTTCGAATAATCGATTGCGCCAACATCCAAATCAGAAAAATACTTTAGCGTCGCATGGATGCCTGGCTATCAATCCATGCCTTAAGCGCTCCAGCGGGTAAGGCGCCTGCCTGTCGGCTAAGTTCGCGGCCATCCTTCCACAACAACAGTGTGGGAATGCTTCGAATGGCAAAGCGAGCCGACAGCTGCGGGGCCAGATCCGTGTTGATTTTGACAAAGCGAATTGCGGGTAATTGGCTTGCGACCAACTCAAACTGTGGCGCCATCGCTTTGCATGGACCGAACCATTCGGCCCAAAAATCGACCACCATGAGCCGCTTGCTGTGTTGTTCAAAACTTAACCAGTCACTTTCGCCAATCGGGAGCACATGACCTTCGAAGATCGGGTGATGACAGCGCCCGCAGGCCATGTCCTCATCAAGTCGGCTCTCAGGGATGCGATTTTTGGTCTGGCAGTGTGGGCAGCTAAGCAGCATAGGCAATCCTTAATTTACATGGATATTGGGGGCTGACTTGCAAAACTCAAGACCTTGGCCTGTCCCTTGACGCCCTAAAGCGGATCTTGAGATGAACGCTCGACATGAGGGCTGCGTGAGACTAGGATGTCTCTTGCGAGGTTTGCCTAGACGAACCCGCAGCCATTCAACCTAGGGAGAATTGATATGAACCATCGGATGCGTTTCGGGATATTTCTTGCACCATTTCATAAGCCTGGGATCAACCCCACACTTGCACTTGAACAGGATCTGGAATTGATCCAATGGTTAGATCGATGTGGCTACGATGAGGCCTGGTGCGGCGAACACCATTCAGCAGGAAGCGAAATTTCAGCCAGTCCCGAATTGCTGATCGCAGTTGCCTCACAACGCACGAAATACATCAAGCTTGGTACTGGCGTGGTAAGCATGAGTTATCACAACCCCTTATGGGTTGCTGAACGTATCGTGCAACTCGACCACCTCACGCGAGGACGTGTGATGCTTGGCATGGGCCCTGGATCGCTGCCGAGCGACGGAATCATGATCGGCGTCACCCAAAATGACACCCGACGCCTGCTTGAAGAGGGCATGGCCGTGGTCATGAAGCTCTTACGAAGCGATGAACCCGTGAGCTTCAAAAACGAGCGTTGGAACCTTCAAGATGCGCGACTGCATCTTCGCCCCTACAGCCAGCCTCTGTTTGATATTGCTGTGCCTGCGGTTGCCTCGCCTACAGGACCCAAACTTGCCGGCATGCACGGCGTCGGATTGCTGTCGATCGGCGCAACGACTGCGGCTGGATTCGATGCACTCGCCCTGCACTGGGACGTGATGGAAAAACAGGCTGCCCATTTCAAGACCAAGGTGGACCGCAGCAAATGGCGACTTGTCGGTCTTGTGCATTGCGCCGAGACCATGGAGCAGGCCTATCGCGATGTCGAGTACGGCATCGAGCAATGGTTTGATTATTTCCAAGCGGTTGCAGCCTTCCCGCAAATGGCTGTCCCTGGTAATAACGTGAAAGAAATGATCTCTTTTGTCAACGACTCAGGATTTGGTGCGATCGGCACGCCCGACATGGTCCACGCTCAAATCGACAGGCTCTGGAAGCAAAGCAATGGCGGCTTTGGCGCCTATTTGCTTCTTGCACACAACTGGGCAAATTTCGATGCAACCCGCAAGAGCTATGACCTCATCGCCAGACATGTGTTTCCTCAATGGCAGGGACAACTTTCAACAGTCGCCGCTGCCGAACGCGCTCGCGCAAGTCGACCAGCCTTGGCTGAAGTACACAGCAAAGCTGTCGAAGCCGCAACCGAACGTTTCCAAGCCGAGGTTGCAGCGCGTTGAAGAAAGCCAATATCGCCGCCGTGATCCTGGCGGCGGGCAGCGGATCACGTATGGGAGGCTATCCAAAGCCTCTTATAGGTTTTCAGGGCAAACCCCTTTTGGGCCGGTTACTGCATGCCATGCATGAGGTCAAGCTCGGCCCGATTGTGCTTGTGCTTGGTTACTACGCAAATGCTATTGCAGCCTACTTGCAAGAACAAGCCCAAGAAGATGCTCGCCTCGGCATGCAACCCATCACCGA
>VGHV01000126.1 GCA_016868095.1 Betaproteobacteria bacterium | reverse complement strand
TGATCAAGCTGCCCCTCAAGGCGTTGCGGAGGGTTCGCCGTTAGTTTGACTAGGAAGAACCATTTGATTTAAGTGGCTTTGAGCAGCCTTGGGCGATGCGGGCAGCGCATCGATCGCCGCGCTGCACCACGCGCTGGGATGAGTTACCAGTGGTCACATAGTCTTACGGCTTAGTTTGATCGGCTACGGAACAACCGAATCCAGAACGTGACCTCGATCATGCAGCCGATGGCAATCAGCACTAAAGATGCCTTTGCAACGCCAAGTAGATAAGCGCCGATGGCAAGCGCCAGCAGTCCGAGCGTAATGAAGTGACGTTTCATGAAGTTAACTAGCTTACGGTCAGAGTCAATTGCGTTCTTACTGGTAACTGTCAATAAAAAGCTTTCACGAATGGCCGGAATTGACGGTAACCCCAAGCAGAGTATTCCCAATGGCGCATTGCTTATGGCTGACGATAATTGTTGTATGCGGTTATCCAGAGAAAAGATTAAATCAGCTTCGATCATTCGGTATCTATGCACGACCGGATTTGCTCTTTGGGCGCTCGCATGCCAGGCGTTATGTTGTGGGCACGAATCATTGGTCCCATGGCAAGAGCCAAAGCGGAGGAAATTTCACGACGAGTCTCTGTCAGGAGGATAGGATTTTGCTTTTGTGGCATCGCACTTGACGAACGCGTATTGATATCCTTTATTGAGGCAAGATAGATCCAGGGGCGGATCTGACCATACTGACTCATTACGTCTTGAATAAAGTGACCAGCATGAAGGCCAGCACTAGTAACGATGCCTGCGATCTCAATTGGATATTCGCTTGGTGATATTTGCGCAGCATCGTAAGCGTGATCCACAATTGCTTCAAACCCCAAATACTTGGCCATACGTTGGCGATTCAGCGGCCAACTCGTTCCGTTCAATACATTCGTACCCATTGGAGATCGATCAACACGCTCGTAGGCCTCGCGAATGCGTTGCGCATCGCGCGAAAAACCAGTTGCGTGCCCCAACCATGCATGACCAAGGCTATTCGGTTGAGCTGGAACACCATTTGTATAATTTGGAACAATAGTCAGCATATGCTTTTCAGATAGTTCAACCAACGTCTCCGACATCAGCGCGAGATGCTCAGCTAAAAGCAACAAGTTATCTCGCATAATCGCTGCCCTGTATGTGGCAAACATGTCTTGGCTTGACCGTCCAGCGTGCAATAGGCTTGCATCGTAGTCTGAGGCGCGAATCAAAAGCGGCTCAAATTCGATCACTCTGACTGGTCTAAAAGCGCCAGGCTTAGCGCCAGCTTCTATGACCTTTACTAAACCAGCTGCGATCTTCCCAGTCTTTGCAGGATCTAGTAATCCTTCCTCAGCATTTATAACTAGCGAGGCTTTATTTATTTCTCCTAGCCAGAAGAACTGATCTCGTCTTTGGGCTTGCTGTGCCGCAACACTGCTACAGATAAAAAAAAGGGCTGCCGCTAAATGAGCCTTCAATCTAAGTTGCATGCATAAATCTCCAAAAAACTGGTGATAACGTCATTTTGCGATCGTTCAAGACCATAGATCTTCATGAGTTTTCTGCGGGAAATTATCAGAAATTAGACCGGTAAGTTATTATAGTGATATCGCATCTAATCTTTTCCCAAATGTTCGATCTCGGCGCTCATGGCAACCTTCCCAGCAGCCAGACCGGCACGTGCTCGATCAATCTTTTTTAGATCGTACAAGTAATTGACCATGATTCCATAGGACTGCTTCATACCCTTTGGCGATGGATCCGCCTGCCAATTGAGTTGCTCTATCCTTGCCCCGTTTCCCAAATGAAACCGCGCAACCGGATCACGTGGTTCTCGGTCACCGTCAAGTTGTTGAAGAAATCTGGCGGCAAAGCGCAGATGAAGTTCTTTCAAAAGATCGATCTCCGGCGAGGATGTAGCACTTGCTATATCCAACGCGTCCGAGCGTTGTATGAAAGAATCCTTTCTTGACTCGTGAGTTTTAAAGGTTGCATCGAAACGCTTGAGAAGCTTTTGGTCAATTGCGTCCCATAGTTCTTCAGTCTGCTTTGCAAGCCATGTGCGGTAGGTTGGAATTGGGGAGAGGGTGACGAAGGTCTTTAGACGCGGGAAGTCCCTTCTTAACTCTTCGACGACCCGCTTAATTAATGAGTCCCCAAAGGGCACGCCGCGCAGGCCGGCTTGGGTGTTACTGATGGAATAAAAGACTGCGACCGAGGCGTTTCGTTGATCTTCAAGCAATCTTTCCTCATCAATCACAGGGATGATTGAGGTCGGTATCGAGTTCATTAGGGCAACTTCGATAAAAATTAGTGGAACGCCGGGGATTCGTGGATGAAAGAACCCATAGCAGCGACGGTCACTTTCAAGCCGTTTTTTTACGTCAGACCAACTTCGAATATCGTGAACCGCTTCGTACTTGATCAATCGCTCAATCAAGGATGCGGGCGAATCCCAATTAATGGACTGCAGTTCTAGAAAACTGACGTCGCACCAGGTAGCCAACATGTACTCGAGTTCGAGATCAAGCGCGGTCAGTTGCTTATCAGCTTTCAAAGAGGATTGAAGCTCAGCCCGCATTTCAATGAGGAATTGCAACCCCTTTTGAAAATTCGCAAAGCGCTGTAACAAGCGCCGACGGGGTGACACCGTTGCTCGGCGATAGCGAACTTCGGCAGCCAGTTCGTCAGTCGTACCCAGGGCTGCCTCAAACCGCAGTCGCTCCAACTCGGCCTTTGTTTTGTCAACCCCAAATTGCTCGGACATCAAGCGCCAATAATCGAGCTTTCTTTCGCGGGTAGAGGAGGCGTAGATCGCAGCTAACTGCTCGGCCCGTCTGCCGCCCTCAGTTTCGCTGATACTTGGTTCGATCACCGCTTGCATGGCTTGCAGGCTTCGACGTAGTAGACGCGGCGACATAGCTTCGTTTTGCAGCTTGAAGCTTGCAGCAAGGCGATCTGAAGTCGATCGCCTTGCTGATAAAGACTTAGTCGGAGCAGGTTGCTTCTCAGCAAGCAACGTCTTGATTGGTTGCTGAGAAAACTTTGCAATCGCTGAGGCAAGCCAGGGAATCTTCACTAGCTTTCATTAGCTTCGTTTAGGCCTATCGAAGGCTGAACCCAGCGGCGAGTATTGTCTGTTTGGCGATCTCTTGTAAAGCGGCTGCATCTTTTTTGCGCGATTTTCAGATCTGCTGCAGCCTTATCACGTCCGCCGAATCGCGTTGGATCAAGTCCTGAAACCGTGCCAAAGGAGACGAGCGCGCTCAGGTAGTAACCGTAAACACTAGCATGGGTGTAATCGAAAAACCATAAATTCATTTCGCTGCCAAGGTCGACATAAGTTCCATCGGCCTTATAAAAACCACTGCTTTTTGCTATCCCTTGATTAAGTGCACGCTGGAAGGCGTTGCCTACAGGCACTACTCCAGTAAAGCGAGACTCACCTGTTGACTTCTTTGAGTTTGCTGCTGCGCTCGCAGTGGCTGCAAAGAGATCATTCGTCATGTCGGCTAAGTTCTCTGATGTGCTTGCCTTTGAGGTGTAGTACAGATTGTTCATGCCGGTCAATTTGCTACCGTTTGCCCCGTTTGAACATGTTGGGTCTACAAATGGCGCCCCAACCATTGTGGACTTGTCGTCATCGACGCATTTGTGGGGTTCCACCATATCGGGCCGAGCCCAGGTTTGCGTGAGATAGAGCTTTGCAGCTGGGTTGGCAAAGGCGTTTTTTGGGATGCTGCGTGCCGTATTGCAGTTAGTAGCTGATAGGCCAGCTCCTGGGGGGGTTGCCGTCACAGGATTCGTACAATTCATCAAGCTTCCAAAAATTGCTGCCTCAGTCGTTTCCGCAGCATCGCCATTTTGGATGTACTGCGCAATCTGATTGGCGTAGGTGCTAAATGACAAGGGGTTGCCATTTTTTGACTTTGCCCTTGGCAACGGCTCGTCGCTTTGACCCTGCAACACCACTACATCCCACTTCTTGCTGGCAAGGTTACCTCGCAAATCCCATGCGGGGTCGGCTGTGTTGAGGAACTGACCGCGAAGTGTTGCCGCGGACCGTGCTGAAATCGCAACGGTGTAATTAAGCCCAATTTCGTCGGCAAGTGCTTTAAAGATTCCGGGAACACCGCCCCAAGGCTTGGGCGAATAGCACCCTACGGCACCAGAGGTGTCTTTACAGGGTGTTGGGGCTACACCTGTACCAACCGGCGATGAGCCCGATTGTGGCGAGAGATTATTAAAGGCTAAAGTTAAATCTTCTACGTTACTAGCATTATATTGAAGGGCAGCGGTACCTCGACCAAACGTATAACTATTGCCAACAAACAGGATATTCATCGGTTCCGTTGGGATATCGCCTCCACTGCATGAGACAAGTAAAGCTAACGATAGCGGTATCAGATGCTTTAAGTTCACTAGACGATCTCCACGTTGTCATTCATTTTATTAAAGAGGGAATGCTTAACGAGTTTTCCAAAACTATTCCTGAGTTTCAATACTGGTCCTGCAAAAACACAAGCTCCACCATAAAGCGAGGCGACTGGTCTTCCTCTGGGCGAATCGGTTTGAAAGCTTCTCCAACATGACGAACCTGGCCCTTGAATACTGACTCAGAGCGTACGATGACCCAACTGAAAGGGGTGACTATCAGAGTCCTCTTTAAAGATACAAGGGTTGTTTTGAAAGAGGATACAGAATTGCACGATCGTGCATTTTTGTAAAGAGGTTTTAAGAAATAGATCAGCTACGGGTCCCTAAGGCATACTTTGTCAACGTAAAGCTCCAGATGATGTTTTCGTTAAGTTACTTGCGTGCATTGTTTGTAACTTCAATCTAGAATGAAGTTTTCACTAGGAAGTCTTTCATGGTGCCTGCACTTGACAGTTCGTTGTCAACGCCAAAGGCGATGGCAACCCGTCAACTTATCCTAGGTCAAGCCTTAAAGTTTGCACGCACCAATGGTTTGGAAGCGCTAACGATCGGCGGTGTTGCATCCATCACGGGCTTAAGCAAATCGGCTGTCTTCGCACACGTTCGCTCTAAAGTTGCGCTTCAAATCGCAGTCATCGAGGCTTATGACCATTTGGTAACCACTGAGGTGATTGGCAGCTTCGTTGACGATGCACCGATCGTGCCGCAGATTCTTGCACTATTTGAACGCTGGTGCCGCTGGACTCAGGCTCAGGACGGAGGCTGTCTTTATATCAGTGGTGCGGCAGAATTCGATGATCGACCGGGTCCGGTCAGAGATCGCTTGCTAAAGTCAGTTCGGCAATGGCAAGGTGGCTTTAGAAAGCTCTTAAAAGCTTCCGTCAAGCGCGGGGAGTTAGACCCAAACAGTGATCTAGAGCGTTTGACGGGACGCATCCAAGGGATCATGCTTCTTGCGCATTATGAATGGCGATTCCTTGGTAAACGTACGGCACTTCGGGATGCGCGTATGTCCATCAGTGAGCTCTTTATTTCTGGGGAATCAGCAGATGTTACAAACAATAATCGGAAGGAAAATGATTGCAATTTCAACGTTATATCGAGTAGATCTTTTAACTATTTGTTTGGCGTTAATAGTTCTGTTGATCCGGCCGATATAAGTAATGTAACAAGAACATTGTAGCCGGTTTAAACCCTAGTCTTGCGCATGCAGCCAGGCAAGATGTGCCGATAGCGGTTGACCGTCGGCTTCGTAGTAGTTAAGCACTCGGATCTCTCGGCCAACAAACTGACACACCCAAATCACAAAGGCATCGGCTTTTGCGTCCGTTCCACCAAGATCTAGAAAGAGAGCTTCGTTCTGAGCAATGGATCAGCGGCAAGTTTGCCGATACGGCCCTGTGCTCGTGCAAGGTTTAAGTCCTTGGCAAAGTAAGCACCCTCAAACTTTGTCGGCATCGTCAGGAACATCCGGTACAGCATCCAGATAGCGCTCGAAATCTGCCCGCCGACCTTGGGCAGCCTCCTGACGTAAGTAGTCCAAGGTCAGCATGGATGCCAGCTTTTCTGCAGCTGCGCTGGCAATAAACTGGTTAACCGAGATCGCATCACGCGCAGCTAATTCGCGGATCTTGGCGTGCACTGAATTCGGAAGACGTACGGTCAGGGCGGTCACGATGAACTCCTCAAGATGGCCAAAAAAGATGCCGAGGTGATTGGCATTACCCCCAGCTCAACAATGCGCTGGAAATCCTGGATGTTATGAGTCACCAGATACTGACTATTCGACGCCACGGCACACTCCAGCACCATGTCGTCGTCAGGATCCCGTAGAAAAGGGCGCCAAAGGTAATACACGTCCTGCAGGTGGGCAATGGATGTCAAATAATGCAGATAAGCCAGAACATCTTCACGCTGGAGCCCGGGGGGAAGATGCTCCGGCCGGGTGAGTACCTCCTGCCACTCGGTATAAAGGGCTACCGACAATGCAAACTCAAAGCGCGGGTTGGGCAACATACTCATCAGGGCGAAGCTTGCGCCCTCCCTGGAACGTGAGGCAGAAACCAATACCGAGGTGTCCAAAACGATACGCATGGTTATACCAGCATAACCGAATTTGGAGCTTGCACCAAGCTAAAGCCTTATCTATTAGCCTCCAGCAGCAGCCTTAATAGCGACATCCACGATGCGCCGTTCGATGCTCGTGATAGCCCCAGAATGTTCAATCTTCTGAGCCTCATGAAAACCATGCATCACGTTTAACTCGCGAACGGCTGCGACCACATCACTTTTGCGATCGGGTGCCTCAATGACCTTTTTAAGGGCGACGACGCTCTGTTCGCGGGACCAGAGGGTACGGATTAAGAGCAGCTGTTGGATCTCAGCGATCCTTTTCTTTACCTTATCTTTGCCCATCATGAGCGAAGCCTTCACGTAGACGCTGCCATCTTTCCATTTAGTGGATCTGGGATTAGCAATGCGATAGGCTGCAGCCTGGCTTTTGCCAAGGGCCACTTCGTTAGCAAAGCGCTCTTCAACAGGGGTGAGTTTTTCGGTCATGCGCAACTCCTATGTTTGTCTTTGTAGCGATTGCCTTATGCCATGCTTGTCTAGGTGATGGTGCGATTGCGTGTGATGCAGTAGCGCAGATAGCGGCTGTTGGCCTGTCGGCTTAAGGTCACCGCTTCAACAAGGCCTTGCTCTTTGAGTTGGTGCAAGGCCCAGGACACCGTTATATCTCTGCAACCAGTGCCGACAGCAATTTGGCTTAAGCGATACCAGCGGGTAGGGT
>VGHV01000125.1 GCA_016868095.1 Betaproteobacteria bacterium | reverse complement strand
TCATCTTCACCGATAAGTTCCCAACAACAAGCGGTAAGGCGCAGCTCGTACCAGCGGATCTGATTCGTGCCGCAGAGCAACCCGATCTTGAATACCCCGAAGTGCTGATCACCGGTCGACAATTAGAACACTGGCATACCGGTGCGATGACACGCCGTGCTGGGGTACTCGATGCTATCGAACCTGAGCCAGTCGCTTCAGCCCATCCCGATGAGCTTGCACGCTGGCAAGTCAAGCCCGGCGACATTATCACGGTGACATCGCGCCGTGGGTCTATATCGCTTTATGCGCGCGCTGATGAAGGCACACCCTTAGGTTCATTGTTTATACCGTTCTGTTATTACGAAGCAGCAGCCAATAAGCTTACCAATCCGGTCTTGGATCCCTTTGGCAAGATTCCTGAGTTCAAGTACTGCGCTGTACGCGTTGAACGTGGTGGCCCAGTGCCGGTGCGTGCAAGCTATGGCGGTGGACAAGCGCTTGCCCAAGTGGCAAGTACTGTAACAATTTAGCGCTCATTTCGCGAGGCATACCATGGCATCAGATATCGAAATCGCCCAAGCGGCAAACATGCAACCCATCGCAAAGCTTGCTCAAGAAAAGCTTGGCATAGCGCCAGAACACCTTGAACCTTATGGTCACTACAAAGCTAAGGTATCACTCAACTTTCTAGATCAATTAAAGGACCAACCGCAAGGTAAACTGGTCTTGGTCACCGCGATCAGCCCAACACCTGCGGGTGAAGGCAAGACCACCACAACCGTTGGCCTCGGCGATGCGCTTAACTACATCGGTAAAAAGGCCATCATCTGCCTAAGGGAGCCGTCGCTTGGCCCGGTTTTCGGCGTCAAGGGTGGTGCAGCAGGGGGTGGCCATGCACAAATCGTCCCGATGGAAGATATCAACCTGCATTTCACCGGCGACTTCTCGGCGATTGCACTAGCCAACAATTTGCTTGCTGCGATGATCGACAACCACATTCACCATGGCAACGAGCTAGGTATTGATGTTCGCCGTATTCAGTGGAAGCGCGTGGTCGATATGAACGATCGTGCCCTGCGCAATATCGTGCAATCGCTTGGCGGCCCCGCCAATGGTTATCCCCGAGAGGACGGCTTTGACATTGTGGTGGCCTCAGAAGTGATGGCCATATTCTGTCTCGCAACCTCATTGGAGGATTTAAAGACTCGTCTCGGCAATATTGTCGTTGGCTATACACGGGAGCAAAAGGCCGTGTATGCCCGTGACTTGCAAGCTCACGGGGCGATGACGGTCTTACTCAAAGACGCCCTTGCACCCAATCTCGTGCAAACGCTTGAGAATAACCCTGCCTTTGTGCACGGTGGGCCTTTTGCCAATATCGCCCATGGCTGCAATACCGTGCTTGCCACGCAATCAGCGTTGCGGCTTGCTGATTACGTGGTGACCGAGGCAGGTTTTGGCGCTGACCTGGGCGCTGAGAAGTTTCTCGACATTAAATGCCGAAAGTCTGGGCTCAGGCCCTCTGCAGCCGTAATCGTCGCGACCGTTCGTGCGATGAAGTATCACGGTGGCGCCGATCTAAAAACCATCACTGAAGAAAACCTATCTGCCCTAGACAAAGGTATTGTCAACCTCGAGCGTCACGTCGAGAATGTTTCAACGATTTATGGCATTCCTTGTGCGGTCTCCATTAACCGCTTTAACAGCGATACCCCCGCGGAAATCGACATGCTCAAACAGCGCATGTCAGCGCTTGGCGTCAAAGTTGTCCTAGCCACCCATTGGTCTGATGGAGGCAAGGGAGCCGCGGAGTTAGCACAAATCGTGGTTGAACTTTGTGACCAGCCATCGACAGCAGGTTTCGTTTATGAAGAAAATGAAACCTTATGGGATAAGATTAACCTGATCGCTAAGCGGGTTTATAGGGCCAGCGAGGTCACATGCGACGCCAAGGTGCGCGCTCAGATCCGGAAATTGCAAGACGACGGCTATGGGCATTACCCGGTGTGTGTGGCCAAGACCCAGTACTCCTTTTCCACCGATCCACAGTTGCGGGGAGCGCCTGAAGGTCACGTCATCAACGTGAGGGAGGTGCGGCTAGCGGCTGGGGCCGAATTTGTCGTGATGGTCTGCGGTGACATCATGACGATGCCGGGCCTGCCAAAGGTTCCATCAGCAGCCAAGATCGACTGGGTGGACGGGAAGGTGGTGGGTTTGTTCTAGGGCCTTTACTTCGTTGGGCGATTGGGGCTTGCAACGGCTTAATGGCACGTGTGGGTTCCATCCAATAAGGCCATTCATGTCAAGGAGCCCGAGATGAGTCATTCAAGCGTTGTGCCTTTTAAATCAAAGCAATCTGTGTTAATGCGCCTTCAGCAGTCGCTTAAGAACCCGGTAATCCGAGGCATACGGTCGGCTAAGCGGCATAGTACCCGAGTTGCTTTGGCCGTTTGCGCCTTAATCAGTGGAGCGACCTTCCCCAGCCTGAGTCAGGCTTGGGAGCCGACCAAGGCCGTCGAATTTATTGTTCCAGCGGGCACGGGCGGTGGCGCAGATCAAATGGCGCGTTTCATCCAAACTGTGGTTTCAAAACACAATCTAATGAAGCAGCCCATGGTCGTGCTTAACAAGGGCGGCGGTGCGGGCGCAGAAGGCTTTTTGATGATGAAGGGCTCGAAGGGTGACCCACACAAGCTTGTGATAACGCTATCGAATCTATTCACAACACCGCTAGCGACTGATGTGCCGTTTAACTGGCGTGATCTCACACCGCTACAAATGATGGCACTTGATCAGTTCGTGCTTTGGGTCAACGCTGAAAAGCCCTACAAAAACGCCAAGGAGTATATCGCAGCAGCCAAAGCAGCAGGCGCAGGCAAGCTAAAAATGGGGGGTACCGGGTCACGCCAAGAGGACCAAATCATCACGGTTGCGATGGAAAAGCAAGCCGATGTCAAATTTACTTATGTACCCTTTAAGGGCGGTGGCGAAGTCGCGGTTCAATTGGTCGGCAAACATGTCGACTCAACCGTCAACAATCCGATCGAAGCAGTGGCTCAATGGCGTGGTGGCAAATTGCGCCCCTTATGTGTTTTCGATAGCAAGCGCATGCCCTATAAGACAAAAGTCACTGAAAGCATGGCTTGGGCAGATATTCCCTTATGCAAAGAATCAGGGCTCGATGTGGAGTATGTGATGCTCCGAGGCATTTTTATGGCACCCGAGGTGAGCGCCGATCAGCAAAAGTTCTTTATCGATTTACTGCAAAAGGTCCGTGAAACCCCCGAATGGAAGGAGTTTATGGAGCGTGGTGCATTCAACACCACAACCATGAACGGTGCTGCCTTTACTGAGTGGCTTGGCAAGGAAGAGGCGCGGCACATGATGCTGATGAAGTCAGCAGGCTTCTTAGCGGGGCGCGGCAAGTAAGGCTTTTTCCTGCTTAGCAAAGCTCATCAATCAGTGACCACCTGTGCGTGGCGCCGGTGGCAGAGGGAGAATTATTGTGAATAAAGAGCCTGACCTTGAAGAAGGACCTGAAGTATCTGCAACAAGCCGTCGAAGCATGGAGATCGCGGTATCGATTGCCCTACTCGCCTTGGGACTCATTGTGGTTGGCGACAGCTGGCGCATCGGAGCTAGTTGGGCGGAAGACGGACCTCAAGCCGGGTATTTTCCTTTTTATATCGGTCTGATCATTTGTATAACAAGTCTCATCAATTTGATCAAAGCCTTTAAAACAACTGCCGGCGAGTCATTTGTATCCACCAAGGCGCTGGGACTCGTACTTACGGTCTTGCTGCCAACGATTGTTTATGTCGGACTGATTCAATGGCTTGGTATTTACGTGGCATCGACGCTTTTCATCGCAGCCTTCATGTGGCGACTTGGAGGGTATGGCATTGCGATGATCGCGCCCATTTCAATAGGCGTAAGTCTGCTCTTTTTTGTGATGTTTGAGATGTGGTTCACCGTCCCACTACCGAAAGGCCCGCTTGAGGCCATGCTAGGTCTTGCTTAATGCTCGATCCAAGAAGCCCGCATGCATCAGCGAGCGATTGGTTATAGCAAACGCTTTCGGCAATCCAAATATCAGGACATCACATGGATGAGATCCAATCATTGATTCAGGGCTTTTCGATTGCCCTATCCCCATTCAATTTAATGCTGATGGTGATCGGCGTTTTACTCGGCGTGATTATTGGCGTGCTGCCAGGACTAGGAGGCGCCAACGGCGTCGCCATACTGCTGCCTCTCACCTTCACCATGCCGCCAACCTCGGCCATTATTTTGCTTTCTTGCATTTATTGGGGCGCCTTGTTTGGTGGCGCTATTACTTCTATTCTTTTTAACATTCCGGGTGAGCCCTGGTCAGTGGCAACAACCTTTGATGGCTATCCGATGGCTCGTGTTGGCAAAGCGGGTCAGGCGCTTGCTGCTGCCTTTACCTCTTCATTCGTCGGCGCATTCGTGGCCGTGATTCTCATTACCTTTCTTTCGCCCGTGGTTGCCAATTTCGCGCTTCAGTTTGGCCCGCCCGAGTTTTTCTCAGTGTATTTGCTGACTTTCTGCGCCTTTGTTGGGATGGCAAAAGGATCGGCGATGAAAACCATCACTGCGATGATGGTTGGATTCGCCCTCGCCTCGGTCGGTCTTGATACCGTTACGGGGCAGTTACGGTTGACTTTCGGACAGACCGAACTATTAAAAGGTTTTGATTTCTTGATTGCGGTGATTGGCCTTTTTGGCATCGGCGAGATTCTCCAAACACTTGAAGAGGGACTTGCCTTCAAGGGCGCAAAGGCCAAGCTCAATTTGCGCACTGTGCTTGAGACTTGGAAAGAACTGCCGCGTTATTGGCTGACTTCGGTTCGCAGCTCGATCGTTGGCTGCTTCATGGGCGTGGTCCCCGGAGGCGCAACACCGGCTTCGTTTATGAGCTACGGGCTCGCCAAACGTATGTCACCGCGCGGTGAACATTTTGGAAAAGGCGAGATGGAAGGGGTTGTAGCGCCGGAGACCGCTGCCCATGCCGCCGGTACATCGGCCTTGCTTCCGATGCTAACGCTCGGCGTTCCCGGATCGCCCACGGCAGCGGTGTTGCTCGGCGGCTTATTGATTTGGGGCCTCCAACCCGGCCCCTTGCTCTTTGTTGAGCAAAAGGATTTTGTCTGGGGTCTGATAGCCAGTATTTATCTTGGGAACGTGGTCGGATTGATCATGGTCTTAAGTGCGGTCCCACTTTTTGCTGCGATCTTGCGGATTCCGTTTTCGATTATTGCGCCCGTTATTTTGGTGATTTGTGCCATTGGCGCATACACCGTGCACAACTCGATGTTTGATGTTTGGCTTATGGTGATTTTTGGTGTGGTGGGTTATATCTTTAAGAAACTTGACTATCCTTTTGCACCGCTGGTGCTAGCACTTGTGCTTGGCGATCGTGCCGAGGACGCATTTCGACAGTCGATGCTTTTGTCACAAGGCGACCTGAGCATCTTTTTCAGTAACCCCTTGGTTGGCGGCATCACTGGTTTTGCGCTCGTGATGTTGTTCTGGCCGCTATTGTCAGGACTAAAAAGTAAGGGCTAACTCAAGGCCGTATCGTTTTTGATCATAATTATCACGATAAATATTAATAACATTTCAACGAGAGAGACGACCAGACCATGGAGCAAAATATAATTGAGGCCAACGCTGCCCAATCTGAAGCCGCTGCGGGGCCTGCGCTTACCGACGGGTTTCATGTCGTAATCGAAGCACTCAAAGCTAATGATATCGATACTATTTTTGGATTGGTTGGCATACCGATTACCGATCTTGCGCGGCTTGCGCAAGCGCAAGGCCTACGATTCATAGGCTTTCGACATGAGCAGCATGCTGCCAACGCGGCCGCGATAGCAGGCTTTATCACCCAAAAGCCAGGTATTGCACTAACGGTTTCAGCACCGGGCTTTCTCAACGGGCTGGTTGCTTTGGCCAATGCAACCGTTAATTGCTTTCCGATGATCCTCATCAGTGGATCAAGTGAGCGCGAGATTGTCGATTTGCAACAGGGCGATTACGAGGAGATGGATCAACTCAATATCGCAAAGCCCTTTGCCAAGGCCTCCTTTAGAGTCAACCATATTGAAGATATAGGTATCGGTTTTGCACGCGCGATTCGCGCAGCGGTGTCGGGTCGACCAGGTGGGGTTTACCTTGACCTGCCAGCGAAGCTGCTCGCTCAAACCATGCCGCTTGAAGCAGCTAGGCGTTCATTGGTCACGGTTATTGACCCCGCCCCCCGACAAATTCCTGCTCCGCAAGCCGTAGCGCGAGCGCTTGATGTGCTTAAAGCATCCAAGCGTCCGTTGATCCTACTTGGAAAGGGCGCTGCATACGCGCAGGCCGATGAAGCCATTGCTGCGCTTATTGAGCGATCGGGTATTCCCTATTTGCCCATGTCGATGGCTAAAGGACTTCTTCCCGATACCCATCCCCAATCTGCGTCAGCAGCACGTTCCTTTGTGCTCGCCCAAGCCGACACGGTACTTTTGATCGGCGCGCGGTTGAACTGGCTCTTATCACACGGCAAGGGTGCAACTTGGGGTGCTGAGGAGAAACAGTGGGCAAGCAAGCGCTTTGTTCAAATCGACATAGCGGCTACCGAAATGGATAGCAATGTACCAATCGACGCACCCTTAGTCGGTGATATTGGCTCTTGTGTGGAGGCACTCTTAGCGGCGATGGGTGGTGACTTCGCTCGAGCCGACCCATCGTGGGTGGATGCAGTAGCCGAGAAAAAAGCCAAAAACATCGAAAAAATGAGTACGAGTCTCAACGCCAATCCAAGCCCGATGAATTTTCATAGCGCTTTGCGCGCGATTCGCGATGTCATGCGCGAGCACCCGGATGTGTATCTGGTCAACGAAGGCGCAAATACCCTGGACTACGCTCGCAGCATTATCGACATGGCCAAGCCGAGAAAGCGGCTCGATTCGGGTACGTGGGGTGTGATGGGCATTGGTATGGGCTACGCCATTGGTGCGGCAGTCACCAGTGGCAAACCCGTTGTAGCCATCGAAGGCGATAGTGCCTTTGGCTTTAGCGGTATGGAAGTTGAAACAATATGTCGTTATAACCTGCCGATCACTACGGTCATTTTCAATAACAATGGCGTTTATCGTGGTACCGATACAAATCCTACAGGTGGCAGCGATGTTGCCCCGACCGTTTTTGTCAAGGGCGCACGCTACGACAAAATGATTGAAGCCTTTGGAGGTATTGGAAAGCACGTCACTACGCCCGATGAACTTGCAGCAG
>VGHV01000124.1 GCA_016868095.1 Betaproteobacteria bacterium | reverse complement strand
GGAAACCGATCGAACAGGCAACCATGTCCTACGGACACGGGATTTCGGTCTCACTCTTGCAATTGGCAAGGGCCTATTCGATTTTCGCCCGCGACGGTGAGCTTATTCCTGTCACCATGCTGAAGCACGCCGAGCGGGTTGATGGTGAGACCGTGATCCGAAAGGAAACAGCCAAAGCTGTCCGCCATATGTTGGAATTAGCCGCGGGCCCTGGTGGCACCGCACCCCAGGCGCAAATCCAGGGCTACCGTGTTGCAGGCAAAACCGGTACCGCACACAAACTGGAAAACGGGCGCTACGCCAACAAGTATGTGGCCTCTTTCGTCGGTTTTGCACCGGTGTCGGATCCTAGGATCATTATTGCGGTCATGGTTGATGAGCCATCAGCCGGCAAGTACTACGGTGGTTTGGTCGCAGCTCCGGTGTTTTCGCGTATTGGCGGCGAAAGCTTGCGAGCTCTAAGGGTCATGCCCGATGCCAATATGCAAGCCTTTGTACCCAAAGCCGGGCAAAGCGCTTTGCAGCCCGCCCAAGAACCTGCACCCCCAGCGGTTGCTGTGCAAACCGACGACAAACTTGCGCAGGGCGGCGCCGAGCGTGAGCCTGACGATGCTCAAACCCTCGTCGCGACCGGAGCGGTGAATAAGCGATGAACATTCGCGAAACCTCCGGTCATGACTTCCAAGCGGTGCTTGGCTGGATGCAACAACATGCGGCAGCGGGCAGCAAGTTGCGCTCCGATAGCCGTTTAGTTCAAGCCGGCGATATCTTTTTTGCGCTGCCGGGTTTACGCAGCGGTCCGCAGGACTATGTCAGTGATGCCCTCCAACGAGGCGCTCAGGCTGTGGTGATTGCACCTGCAGCCATCGCGGGCGATCTTGCTGCTGCTTATCTGGATTTTCCCTCCCGCAAGCTGCCCGTTGTCGCAGTGACGGGAACTAACGGCAAGACGAGCATTACCCACTGGATCGCGCAGGCCTACGCTGAACCCACGGCGGTTATCGGTACGCTCGGTGCGGGCTTTATTGGCGAAGGGCGCACGCTTGAGCCCTTTGGATTGACAACCCCGGATGCGGTGCGTTTGCAGCAAATGCTTCACGACCTGAGGCAGGAGGGCGCAAGCCTTGTTGCTATGGAGGCTTCTTCGATTGGTTTGCATCAGGGGCGTTTGCAAGGCCTTGAACCAGCTGTTGCCGTGTTCACGAATTTGAGCCGTGACCATCTGGACTACCACGGCGATATGCATGCCTACGCCCAAGCGAAGGCGGGTTTGTTTGCCATGCTTGGTCATCGACAAGGCCTGCATGCAACACAGCTCGAGCGTGCAACACCAGCAATACCAGCCCAGGCGGTGATTAATGCCGACGATACATGGGCGCAGACGATGATCGATGCCTGTCCTCGGGGCTCTCGGCTTTGGTTGTACAGTGTGGAAGATCGTCCCGATCAGGCGATCGACTTGGCTGCGCGCCACAACGCGCATCTGCTCTGGGCTTCTTACGAGCCGCAAGACCGTGGGTCGGGTTTGAGATGGGCACTGTTTGCGCCTGAGCAGCGCAAAGCAACAGCACAAGGCATGGTGCAACTCGGGCTGATGGGTCGATTCAACGGCGCCAATGCACTGGCTGTTGCCTGCACCTTGATGGCTTTGGGCCAAAGTACGGCGCAGGCTATGCGCTCGCTGCATGACCTAAGCCCTATACCGGGTCGTATGCAATGCATCGGTGCTCCCCAAACGCCGCTTGTCGTGGTCGATTACGCTCATACGCCCGATGCCGTCGAGCAAGTCTTGCGGGCTTTGCGTCCCGTGGCCGATCAGCGACGTGGTCGCTTGCACTGCGTACTGGGTGCGGGTGGTGATCGCGATCCCGGCAAACGCCAAGACATGGCTGCGCTTGCCATCAAGTCTTGTGATCGGCTTTGCCTCACAAGCGACAATCCCCGCTACGAAGACCCGGCGGCAATCTGCGAAGCCTTACGACAAGGGGCTATCTGGGTTTGCCCCGATGCTGCCGATGACCCAGCGCGATTGCTTATTGATGTGGATCGCGGGTCGGCGATTGAGCAAGTCATCGTTAGCGCTGAAGCGAGCGATGTGGTTTTGATCGCAGGCAAAGGGCATGAAAACTATCAGGAAGTGCGTGGTCAAAGGCAGCACTTTGATGACTGCGAGTATGCCCGACAGGCGCTGACAAGGCATTGGTCGCTCGAGGTGCATGCATGATGTTTCGCCTCGAACAAGCTCAGTCATGGATCGAAGGGTCAAAGCTCGTGGGCGATCCCCATTATGAGGTGCAAAGGGTTTGTACCGACTCGCGAGATGCCAAGGCAGGGGATGTTTTTGTACCCCTGGTTGGGGAGCGCTTTGATGCTCATGCCTTTATTGGCCAGGTGATCGGTGCCGGCGTTCGTGCGGTGCTCAGTGCCCAAAGCTTATCGCCCGATGCCTTAATCGATGGCAAAGTTCAGCGTGGTGTGATTCACGGTTTGCAAGTGCCCGATACCACTTTAGCTCTGCAGCAGCTTGCAGCGGGCTGGCGCAGCCAGTTTTCACTACCGGTAATTGCGGTTACCGGCAGTAACGGCAAAACCACCGTCAAGGAGATGATCGCAAGCATTTTGCGGATTGCCTATGGCGAGGCCGCGCTTTCGAGCCAGGGCAATTTAAATAATGGCTATGGCGTACCGATGTCTGTGTTGCGACTTCGTAGCAGTCATCGGGCAGCTGTTTTCGAATTGGGCATTAACCAGGTGGGCGAAATGGCCCAGCTTTGTCCGATCGCCCAGCCCACGCTCACGCTTGTCAATAACGCGCAGCGAGAACATCAAGAGTTTTTACACGGCATTGAGGCCTCAGCGCGAGAAAATGGGGCGGCGATCAGCCAGCTGCAAGCCGACGGGATCGCCGTGTTCCCGGGCGATGATCAGTGTGCGCCGATCTGGCAATCGCTGGCCGGCCATCGACTTTGTGTTTGTTTTGGCTGGCACGATCACTGGCCGGTTCATGCGAGCGAAGTAAGTGCAAGCAGTTTTCGTTTGCACTGCCATGGCGATGACGCGATGCTGACACTTCGCATCGCGGGACGGCACAACATTCGCAATGCAATGGCTGCGGCCGCCTGCTGTCAGGCCATCGGCGTTCGTTTTGAAGACATCGTGGCAGGCCTTGAGCAGTTTGAGCCGGTTGGCGGCCGTTTGCGCCAAATCCCCTTGCATGGGCAGGCCTTGCTGATTGACGATAGCTACAACGCCAATCCTGATTCGGTACGTGCAGCAATCGATGTGCTGGCTGGTGTGGCGGGTGAGCGTTTTCTGGTGCTTGGCGATATGGGTGAGGTTGGGGAGCAAGGCGACGCTTTCCATGAGGAAGTGGGTGTTTATGCGCGTACCTGTGGTATCGAGCAACTATGGTTACTCGGCGATGCCAGCGCCCACACAGCCAGGGGTTTCGGCGCTAAGGCAAGACACTTTGGAAGCGATGTGGCTGCCCTGGTCGATGCGCTCAAGGAAAGCCTCAACCCGGATCGTTTAGCGACGGCCGCCACTGTATTGGTCAAGGGCTCGCGCTTTATGGCTATGGAGCGGGTCGTGAGGGCGCTTACCGAAGATCAACATGCCAAGGTGGCCTTGTAATGCTGCTCGAACTCGCACAATGGCTTGCCAAGGACATCCGAGCATTTTCGGTGTTCAACTACATCACCTTGCGTGCTGCCCTAGCCACGCTGACAGCGCTCGCTTTTGGATTGCTTTTAGGGCCCTGGGTGATTCGACGGCTGGCCGCGCTAAAAATCGGGCAGGCCGTTCGCGATGATGGCCCCCAGTCACACTTGGTCAAAAAAGGCACCCCCACTATGGGCGGCGCTTTAATCTTGCTTGTCCTGGGCCTATCAACGCTACTGTGGGCTGATTTGGACAATCGCTTCATTTGGATTGTGCTGTTGGTGACCTTTGGCTTTGGCTGGATTGGCTGGGTTGATGACTACCGCAAGGTGGTCCATCGAGATCCGCAAGGCATGCCTGCCAGGGAGAAGTACTTTTGGCAGTCCTTAATTGGCGTGCTGGCTGCGGTTTGGCTTGCCTTTGCTGTTCCCGCGCAAAGTAATGGCGAAGCGCTCAGCCTTTTTCTGCGCTGGGTCGAGTCTGGGCTCGATATGGATTTGCCGCCCAGGGCCGATTTGATCGTGCCATTTTTCAAAAATGTAGCCTATCCGCTTGGCGTGCTCGGATTCATGATTCTGAGCTACTTCGTGATTGTTGGTACCAGCAATGCGGTCAACCTCACCGACGGTGCCGATGGTCTGGCAACCATGCCCACCGTGATGGTCGGTAGCGCCCTAGGGGTGTTTGCCTATGTGACGGGCCATGCGGTTTTTGCAAAGTACTTATTGATTCCTCATATCCCTGGTGCTGGTGAGTTGACAGTTTTTTGTGGTGCTTTAGCCGGCGCGGGGCTCGCGTTTTTATGGTTTAACGCATATCCGGCTCAGGTGTTCATGGGCGATGTGGGCGCGCTTGCGCTAGGCGGTGCGCTGGGTACCGTCGCGGTCATTGTGAGACAGGAAATCGTCTTATTCATCATGGGCGGCGTTTTCGTTGCCGAGACGATTTCGGTGATGTTGCAAGTGGGCTGGTTTAAGTACACCAAGCGGCGCTATGGCGAGGGGCGGCGAATTTTTCGCATGGCGCCCTTGCACCACCATTTCGAGGTGGGTGGCGTGAGCGAATCGCAGGTCGTGGTGCGGTTTTGGATCGTGACCATGATGCTGGTCTTGTTCGGTCTTTCAACACTCAAGTTGCGCTGAGATGAACCCGACAAAGCCGCAAAAACAAAACACGGGACAAGCCGCTAAGCCGACGCCGGCGCTGCATCCGGCGGTGCGGCCTTTGATGGAGCCCTTGCACTGGGCAGGCCAGCAAGTACTCGTGCTTGGCTGTGGTGAATCCGGGCAGGCGATGGTGGCCTGGCTCATGCGTTGTGGTGCGAAGGTAAAGCTTGCCGATACGCGCACAGATCCGCCAGGCGCGCAAAAGCTGCTTGAAGATTTCCCGCAACTCGATGGCTTGTTTGGCGATCCGCAAGCCTCCTGGCTTGAGGGTATCGACCTATTGGCCTGGTCTCCTGGTGTATCGATCGAGCGCGGCCCAGGCGCCGAACTTGCTCAATGGGCGCAGGCAAAAGGCATTCCGATCGCTGGCGAAATCGAATGGTTTGCGCAGGCTCTGGCAAGACTTGCGCAACGCGGCTACCAGCCTGCTGTGGCTGCTGTGACTGGCACCAACGGGAAGACCACCACCGTAAGCCTCTTGGCCAAGCTTTGTGAGGCAGCAAACCGAAAGGTGGCGCTCGCGGGCAATGTATCACCGGCTGCTCTTCGAGCGCTGATGGATGCGCTTGACGCCGCGGGCCTGAGCCCTGAGGACTGGCACTCGGATTCGGCACTGCCCGAATCGGTTGTCCAGGCGCTGCCGCAGGTTTGGGTGCTTGAACTTTCAAGTTTTCAGCTTGCGCTATGTAGCAGCTTGCAAGCGGATGCCAGCGCCTTTTTGAACCTAAGCGTGGATCATCTTGACTGGCACGCCTCAATGGATCACTACGCAGCGGCCAAACAGCTGATTTTCCAAGCTGCGGGCGTTGCGGTGTTTGCGCGTGACGACGAGGCCACCGAGCCCTGGTCGCGTGCCGTTCACAAGCGGGTTAGTTTTGGGCTCTCACTGCCGCAACGACTTGGCGATCTGGGCGTAGCTCAACTGCAAGGCTTACAGTGGCTTGTCGAGGCGGTTGCGCTAGAGGAAGGCGGTCGCAGAAGGCGCGCAGAGCCAGCCGCCTTCAGGCTTCGACCGCTGATGCCCGCTGAGGCACTTCGCATGCGCGGTCACCACAACCAGGCCAATGCTTTGGCTGCGCTAGCGCTTGGGCGAGCGATTGGCCTTCCCATGTCTGCCATGTTGCATGGTTTGCGCCGATTTGAGGCGGGTCCGCATCGATGCGAAATCCTGCGGGTGGTGCACGATGTGGCCTATATCGACGACAGCAAAGGCACCAATGTTGGTGCGACGATCGCTGCCTTGCGAGGCATGGGCATGAGCTGTCACCTAATCGCAGGTGGGGTGGGCAAGGGTCAGGATTTTGCGGCCTTAGGCCAGGCTATTGTTGAAAAGGCTGCCTCGGTGGCGCTGATCGGCGAGGCTGCGCCAGCCATCGAGGCTGCCGTGCATGCGGCGCTTGCAGCGCATCCCGCCATGCTTGGACGAGGCCTTGAGATGAGTCGACACGAAAGCCTCGACGACGCAGTCCAAGCTGCCGCGCAACGCGCTCGAACCGGTGAGGCTGTGCTGCTTTCGCCAGCTTGCGCGAGTTTTGACATGTTTAAGGATTACAAGCACCGGGCAGCGATGTTTGCGCGTGCGGTAGAAGAACTTGCCGGGGTGATTGCATGAGACTGGCTTTGCAAGCACGCCTGGCTCGAGCGCTCAGTTTATTTAGCGCGTCGCCACAATGGCTTGCTGGGGCAATGCCATGGCGCGCGCGCGCCAGTTCGCCGGCGGTTGCCTCACGCGACCTGGGACGCCAGGCAAGCAGCAGCCCCATTGCAGCGGAACTCGATCACAGCGTGCTTGCGGTGACGGTAGGCTTGCTGCTCTTCGGTTTGGTGATGGTTTATTCGGCCTCGATTGCGCTGCCTGATTCACCGCGCTTTGCAGCCTACAAGTCTTCGCACTTTTTGCTGCGCCATGCCTTTGCCATCACCATGGGCCTCATTGCAGCCTGGATGGTGTTTCGCGTACCCACTAGAACCCTACAACGCTTAGCGGCCCCCTTGTTTTTGCTCGGATTGTTTTTACTGCTGCTCGTCTTGATTCCAGGTGTTGGCAAGGTGGTCTACGGCGCTCGACGCTGGATCTCGCTCGGTGTCATCAATCTTCAGCCTTCTGAGCTGATGAAGATTTTCGTCATCCTTTATGTGGCCGACTACACCGTTCGTAAACAAGATTACATGCATCACTTCTCCAAGGGATTTTTGCCCATGGGTACGGCAGTGGCCCTAGTGGGGCTCTTATTGTTGCTTGAGCCCGATTTAGGGGCATTCATCGTGATTGCAGCCGTAGCCATGGGGATTCTTTTTCTCGGTGGCGTGAACGGCAAGCTCTTTAGCGGTTTGATTGTGATCGCGCTCACGACCTTTGCGTTGCTGATTCATTTGTCGCCCTGGCGACGCGAGCGGATTTTTGCTTATCTTGACCCCTTTGAACCCTCCAATGCCCTTGGCAAAGGTTATCAACTTTCG
>VGHV01000123.1 GCA_016868095.1 Betaproteobacteria bacterium | reverse complement strand
GCTTTTAAGCTAATCAGTAAGCCACAAGCGGCGATACCTAGCGCGATAAGATTTGGAAAGAGCCCTGGACCCAGCCCATAGCCAGAAGGACCTGTCAAGTTTGCGCTGTGAAACCCTAGTAGACCTGCAAGTCCAATGAGTATGAGCCCAAGCACTCGATCATGCAGGCGCATGCGCTCAACCTCGGATGCCCATCGCGTTTTAGCCCTTCTTTGCCAAACCTGCTGCCGAGATAGCTGCCGCCATTAACTTGTCCCCCTCTGCCATGAAGTTAGCAAACTCAGCCGCATCTGCCCAGCGCATGCCAAATCCTCGAGCCCTCATGAAATCTTGAAAGATGTTTGAGTCAAAGGCTTGCTTGAGCGCGACCGCAAGCCGATCTGCGATCGGATCCGGTAGTCCCTTCGGTGCGGCAATACCGCGCCATGCGCCTAAGGAGTAGTCGATGTCCAGACTCTCCTTGAGTGTGGGAACATCCTTAAAGATCGGATTGCGCTGCGTTGCCATCACGGCCAGGCTTCTAGCCTTACCAGCATCAATCATGGCGCGAGCTTCAGGCACCGAACACGTCACGATGTCGACACCACCTGCAGCTAAGTCCTGCATTGCAGGTGCTGCCCCGTTTGATGGTACCCAAGTGACGTGCTTTGCTGGCAGACCCATCGCCCTCAGCCAGCCAATCAGCGCCAAGTGCCAAATGCCACCGTGACCTGTCCCAGAGGCCTTAAATTGACCAGCAGGCGATGACTTAATCGCATCAGCGAGTGCCTTCACCGATTTATAGGGCGCGTTTGTATTGACCTGTATGCCTGGCGGGTCAAGATTGAGCAGGGCTAGTGGTCGGTAGCTCGTCGGCTTCAAGGGGCTTAGCCCTTGGTGATGCATCATTGTGATTTCAACCGTAATCATGCCCAAGGTGTAGCCATCGGATGGCGCATGGGCAATCGCCGAATGGCCTACGACCCCGGAGCCGCCAGTTCGATTAATTACATTAAAGGGCTGGCCAAAGTTTTTTTCAAGAATCGCGGCGAGCACTCGGGCAGTAGCGTCAGTTCCGCCGCCTGCGCCCCAGGGGCAAATAAGGCTTACAGGGCGGATGGGCCACTGCGGCTGCGCGCCATAAGCATGAAGTGCGGCAGCTCCGATTGAGCCTGCCGCCCAGGAAAGTACATGCCTTCGACGCTCAAGACGCATGCATTAACTCGACAAAAGTCGCAGCCTGTAGGCCTCGCGAATCTTTGCAAGTTCTTTAGAAACAGCTGCCTTTTTCGTTTTCGAATTAGCTTCGTTGGTCAACTCTGCGACAAGCGTCTTCATGCGCGAGCCCATGGCGCTACGGTCGGGGTCGTCCGCCCCAGCATGTAGTGCAACCATCAAAGCATCAGTGAAATCGTCCATGTTTAGGCTAACGGACGCAAAAGTCGGCGGAAGTTAGCCCCAAAAAGTTTAGGACCCCAATTTCACCGCCCTTACCTTGTTAAGAGCTCGATTTCGGCTTAAGTCGATAAGGCTCTTCGAAGTCACGAAAATCATGCTCCTGCATCGCTTCTCGTACCCATGCCTCAACACCGCGCGTCCCGAGGCATGTTTGCATGTAGCTTCCAACGGCTTGGCTAACCGGCAATTCATAGGTTTTTATACGCATCACCACCGGCGCAAAAAAAGCATCGGCGATGCTGTATGAACCAAAAAGCATCGGTCCGCCATAAGATGTAAGCAGTGAGGACCACATTTGGTCGATTCTTGCCAAGTCGTTGCGGACGGCTGCCCGATCGCGCAGCATCAGCTCACCAATGTGAGGCAGGCTAGCTTCGATATTCATCGGGTAGGCAGCTCGCAGCGCGGCAAATCCGCTATGCATTTCTGCGCAAATACTTCGTGCCAGTCCGCGTGCATGCGTATCTTGTGGCCATAAATGCATCGACGAAAAGCGCTCGGCGAGATACTCGACGATGGCGAGGCTGTCCCAGATCAATAGATTGCCATCAGCAAGAACGGGCACCTTGCCGGTTGGGCATAGTTTTGCCATGGCTCTTTTAAAGCTCGACTCGGACGAAAAGTCGTCAAAGCGCACCATATGCTCGTCAAAGGCAATACCCATTTGCTTCATCAGCACCCAAGGTCGCATCGACCACGACGAATAATTCTTATTGCCAATATAAAGTTTCAATCGCTTGTCCAATGCTGCGCCCTTTTCATCGATGGTTGACTTGGGATGCAAGTGAAAGCAGGTAGCGTTGTTCTAAAACTTCAACACCCCATTGCGCACCCCTAGATTCTTCCACGCAGCCAAAGCCATGCCGAAGGTATAGTGCTCGAGCCGCATGCAAGTCACTAAATGTCCAGAGGTGGATCTCACAAAATCCGTGAATCTTGCAGAAGTCGATTGCATTGCTGAGCATCGATCTGCCAAAACCTTTGGAGTGAAGGCTAGGGTCGAGGATAAACCACCTCAATTGAGCATGTCCGTCCCCCAGGCTGACACCATCAATGGCAAGCGAACCTAAAATTTCATCGTTACGGGTGGCAAGCCATAACCGATTGTTTCGATGTGAGAGCCTTTGTGAAAAACTCACTAAATCCTTTGTAATCGATTGCTCAAACTTTTCACCAAAGCCAAAATTCTTGCAGTAATAGTTCAAATGCAAGCTAACAATTTGCCTCATGACCGATGGTGAGAGCTCGGTCACTGCGACAATCGTTGCTGGTTTTTCGCTATCGTTCATCAAAGTCTATGGAAAACAACTAAAGCATAAGCGCTACTGATTTGACTTGACACCATACAGGCGACCCAGGGCGTAGTTCTAATCGTTGAAGCGAACGAAGCGTAACATGTGCCATCAAAATCTCCTGACTACATCGTACGCGAACGACGGCTTGGCCTGGGTGTAAAAAGGTGTCGATGGATTCGATGATGCCCGATAATTGATTTTGTATGGTTGTATCTTCTTGTACAGTTTTCGTTAGGCTGACATCTCTTGCCAGCATCCGAATTCTTACTGTCTGCCCAATAGCCAGACCCTGATCGCGTACCCAAAGCTTAGCGCCGCCAAATAGCAGCTGTGCTAAATGATGTACTTTGTCGCGATCGACTACGATGGCGCTGCTGATGATGCCAGCCTCGTCGCCAATTGCCAAGGCCAGTTCGCGTGAGCGGGTCACTTCAGTGAGAGGTCCGCATGCACCCACTCGCCCATGCTCGAGCAGCACCACGTAATCGGCAAGCCTTGCGAGCTCTTCCATGGCATGAGTAACGTAGACCATGGGCATCTTTAAGGCATCATGGAGTCTCTCGAGCCAGGGTAAAACCTCGCGCCGCCTTGCAACATCGAGCGAAGCTAATGGTTCGTCGAGAAGCAGTAACTTGGGTTGGGTCGCAAGCGCGCGGGCAATAGCCACTCTTTGGCGCTCGCCTCCAGAGAGACTTTGAATCGATCTTCCGAGCAAATGCTCAATGCCTAAAAGGCTGACCGCCTCGCTAAGGCCTGCGCCTCCATGGGATTGTTTCACGCGTTTTAGACCGAAATAAATATTATCGCGAACACTTAAGTGTTCGAAAAGGCTTGCCTCCTGAAAAACGTAGCCTATCTCACGCTTCCATGTTGGAGTTGATAGATGACGGCCGCTGTCAAGCCATGTTTGATCGCCAATTCTAATATAGCCTTGGGCTTCCTCAAGACCAGCTAGGCAACGAAGTAAGCTTGTTTTACCCGACCCCGAAGGGCCAAACACAGCGGTGATCCCGTTTAGGGGTAAATCAAGTTCTAGATCAATCGAAAAGCTCGCACGCTTGAGCTTTAATTGAATCGCGAAGCCTGGCTTGTGATTCACGTTAAGACCTTATCGCTTCGTGATTTCAGCTGTCCGAGTGCAAGCAAAACGAGGAAGGAAAATGCAAGCATGCCGGCAGAAAGTAAATGAGCCTCATCGTAGGCCATCGACTCAACATAGCCAAAGATTTGAGTGGAAACAACCCTTGTTTGCCCAGGAATGTTGCCGCCGATCATCAGCACAACACCGAATTCACCTATGGTGTGAGCAAAACTGAGTACGGTTGCGGTTAATAGGCCCGGCTTTGCTAAGGGTAAGGCAACCGAGAAGAAAGTGTCGATAGGGCTTGCGCGAAGCGTTGCTGCCACCTCCAGAGGGCGCTTTCCAATCGCCTCAAAGGCATACTGGATAGGTTGAACAGCAAAGGGCAGGGAAAAAACTAAAGATCCAATAAGTAATCCAGTAAATGAAAATGACAATACCCCGATCCCGAGGCTTTGTGTGAGTTGACCAACCCAGCCTTTAGGGCCGAGTAGGACCAGAATGTAAAAGCCAAGAACAGTCGGTGGGAGCACCAGTGGCAGCGTGATAAGCGCGCCGATCGGTTTACGCCATAAGGACTTGGTTTGTGAAAGCCACCATGCTAGTGGTGTAGCGATGATAAGCAGCAAAAAAGAACTCAGACTGGCAAGTTTGAGTGTCAGTCCAATCGCTGGCCAAGCGTCTGAAAGCTGGTTCACCGTAAATCGTACTGATTTATAAATCGTAGCCAAAAGATTGAATAATCACCTTGGCTTTGTCAGATCTTAGAAAACTGAGTAATGCGATCGCGGCACTATTGCCTTGTCCATGCTTTAACAAGACTGCATCCTGGTTGATGGGCCTGTGGTAGGCGGTTGGTACAAGCCACGCAGAGCCCTCTTTGAGTTTGCCGTGCTCAAAGACCTGGGACATAGCGACAAATCCAAGGTTTGCATTTTCCGAAGCCACAAATTGAAAAGTTTGTGCGATATTCGATGCCTCTACAATTTTTGGAGCAATTTGCTGGTACAGCCCTAACTTGTTTAGGGTTTCCACTGCGGCAGCACCATAGGGCGCGAGCTTTGGGTTGGCTATGGCCAGACGCGTAAACACGTCGGATTTTAAAACTTCACCCTGGCTGTCGACAAAGCTAACCTTCTTGCTCCATAAAACAAGTCGACCTCTTGCATAGGTAAAAGTGCTTGCCTTAACTGCATAGCCTTCGTCGGTAAGGCGTTGTGGGCTGTCCTGATCTGCTGCAAGGAAGACAACAAACGGAGCGCCGTTTCGAATTTGCGCGTAGAACTGACCCGTTGAACCAAAGGCGAGTTGTAGCTTGTGGCCTGTTTCACGCTCGAACTCGGTTGCAATGGCCTTCATTGGCAATGTGAAGTTAGATGCAACCGCCACTTGCAGCGATGCTGCGTGTAGGCTTGAGCCTGCAAACATCATCAAACCAGTCAACATGACCCATCGGAAACAGTGATTGAGTTTATAGAAGCAAACGCTTTGATGCATAGTCGTGATCTTTTTAAAATACGAAACTTGCGTAAAACAAAACTAAGGCGATTATTCTAGAAACCGATGTTACAACGCTATTCCATAAATGAATACCGATATGCTCGAATAAGATGAATGATTTAGTTCAGCCATGAAGCCGTCTCGCATCGATTACAGTGAAGTCCTCGGTATGCGTACGCAAGATAAGCGTCTGGAAGTGCTGCGCGCGATTCAGCAAACTGGCTCGATTTCGGAAGCTGCGCGCTCAAGTGCCGTGAGCTATAAGGCCGCATGGCAGGCTATTGAGACGCTTAGTAATCTTGCCGGCGTTCCCCTTGTGGAGAAGCTTGTAGGCGGCTCGGGCGGGGGTGGGGCGAGGCTTACAGAGTCTGGCTTCCAAGTCTTGGAAGTAGCCGATTTACTGCATCGATCACGAGAACAGGCACTTGCCAAGATTGAGCATAGCCGTAGAGCAAAAGGCCTCAATCTGCCGGGTCTTGCAAGCGTTGGCTTTCGCACAAGTATGCGAAATCAGTTTCCATGCAGGGTTCAAGAGGTCCGACAACACATGGCGGCGGCTCAGGTGCTCCTTACCTTGTCTGGCGAGCAGTCACTGATTGCAAGAATCACCCACGAAAGCCTTGAATTGCTTCACTTGAAAGTTGGTCAGAAAGTGATTGCGATGTTCAAGGCGACCGCCGTAAGTATTGCGCCTGAGATTGTTGCGATGAAAGGCGTTAATCTGCTGCAAGGAAAGGTACTGAGGCGAGGAAGAGGTGCCGCTGGCTTTGAGGTATCGCTGCAGCTTGGCACCGGGCTTGCATTGGTGGGCTTTGCAAGCAGTCAGACGATTGTCAAGCTTCGCCAGCCAGCTATGGCTGCTTTTGAATCAAACGCTGTAGTCATCGCCGTGGCGGCTTAAATGATGAACAAACCAAGTGCATACGACACCATGCCTAAGCCTGACCGACCTGAAACCAAATATGTGATGAGCGGCGAAACAAGTATTGCTTACCAGGTTTTTGGTCAAGGTGATCAAGACCAGAACGATCAAATCGCTGCCTCAAGCTTTAGGAGTGCGAGCTTTCGCTCCAGACCACCTGCATAACCTGTAAGCGCTCCTTGTGAACCTATCACGCGATGGCAGGGGACGATAAGGCTGACCGGATTTCGGCCTACGGCCGCACCGACGGCACGACTAGCCTTAGGGCGATTAATCGTGGCGCTAAGTGTGGCATAGCTGATTGTCTGTCCGCGAGGGATATCTAACAGAGCATGCCAGACTGCTTGTTGAAAGCTAGTGCCAGCGCTTAAGTCCAGGTCAATGCTAAAGCGTTTTAATCCTCCAGAAAACCAGGCACAAAGCTGTGCTTCGACAATCGTCAATAGATTACAGGGCCTGTCAAAGAGCTTATCGTGAAGTCCTGGTTGATGCTTTTGACCGTCAAACCAAAGCCCGCAAAGACCCGAGTTTGATGCGGCAATGACCATGTCACCTAAGGAGCTATGGATACGTTTGGCAGCGCGCACATGTTCGAAATTCATCAATGACTACCTCTACAAGTCAAGCATCACAAAGTGTTTATTTCTATTAACTTTGGTAGCCGCCAGCTGCTTAAGCAAGCGAGTGCCAAGCCCTAATGACCGCATAGCTACGCCATGGCATCCATGCCTTTGAACGTTCTAATATTTGTCGTTTAGCAAGCGCTTCCCCATGAAGGCCTAGCGCCCGATGCAAAGCAACATCCCCAGCAGGTAGCGCATCGCTATATTTCAAGGCGCGCATGGCAATGTACTGTGCGGTCCACTCGCCGAAGCCGGGCAAATCGCAGAGCTGTTGTACCGTTCGTCTGACGGCTTGCTTATCATCGCCGACCGGATCAAGGCGAATCTCTCCTGAAACCATCGCTTTCGCAAGCGAAACAATGGCGACCTGCCGTTGTCTGACAATACCTAGTGCACCCAAGGCATCGCTCGAGGCTTGTGCAAGCACTTGGGGGCGGGGAAAGAGTCTTAAATGTTCGAGCTCTGGCTTATTGGTATCGAGCAATTGA
>VGHV01000122.1 GCA_016868095.1 Betaproteobacteria bacterium | reverse complement strand
ACAAGAAGGGCATGGAGAACGCGCTTCGGACCAAGCCTCCAGAGATCAAAGAACAGTACGAACGGCAGCTCCGTGAGCTGCAGGAGGCGTACGGAGAGGCGATGCTGGAACTGCGTGCAAGAAAAAAATTGAACTCCCTGCTGGGCAACGAGGACGACAAATGATCCTGGAGCTTCAGTAGACCTTGAAAGACGATGGCGTGATGGTCAGCCTGGTCAAGCTCTGCGGTTGGTTCGATGTTCCGCGCCGCACGGTGTAGTACAAGCCCACCAAGGGTGCGCCCAAGGTCCAGGAGCAGTTCGTCAAGCCGATCAAGGCCATGATCGAAGAGAACCCATCCTTTGGATACCGGACCGTGGCGCATCTGCTGGACATGAACAAGAATACTGTTCAGCGCGTGTTCCAGATCATGGGCTGGCAGGTTCGCAAACAGCCTGTTGGATTCCGGCCCCGCATCCAGGCTCTGCCCTCGGTCGCCACGGCCCCAAATGAGCGATGGGCCACCGACATGTGCCGGGTCTGGTGTGGACGGGACAACTGGGCCGCGCTGGCCTTGGTCATTGATTGCCACACGCGGGAATTGCTCGGATGGCACCTCAGCCGACTCGGCCGTTCCAAAACGGCCGAGTCGGCGCTGGAGCAAGCTTTGATAGCGCGATACGGGCATCTTGGCCGTGTCCAAACGCCGTTCCTTCTGCGATCGGACAACGGATTAGTCTTCACCAGCAGAAGTTACACCGCTTTGGTTAAAAGCTATGGGCTGCAGCAGGAGTTCATCACGCCGTACAGCCCAGAGCAGAACGGCATGGTCGAGCGGGTCATCAGAACCCTCAAGGATCAATGTGTTCATCGCCACCGGTTCGAGACCTTGCAGCACGCCAGCCGTGTCATTGGGGATTGGATCGGTTTTTATAACCACAGGCGCCCTCACCAGGCGCTGAACATGAGAACCCCTGCCGAGGCTTATGCTTTAGCAGCTTGACCTGTGCAGAAACTGCTGGGTCAATACAGGCCACCCTTTGACGGTCGGCGGAATCGCAAATAAACTGGATGCGACGGAAAATTCTAGAGCGTTTGGACTTGAGATTCGAGCCAAGCAACATCGCCCATGAAATTGTTTGAGCCTAGTTTGCGCTGCCTGAATGCAAATCAGGTGTACCTCATGTTGGATAGTGAGGTTGAGTGGGCATTACTCGACGTACGAGAAGAAGGCGCTTTTGACACGGGGCATCCTTTCTGGGCGGTCAACGTCCCCCTGAGCCATATTGAATCGCGCATTTCCGGCTTGGTGCCGCGATTGGGGACGCCCCTCGTTGTGCTGGATGACGCAGATGACGGCTTGGCTAGACGAGCAGCAAAGTGCTTGTCTGCCATGGGGTACACGGATATTCATGTGTTGGAGGAAGGCTTAGCCGGTTGGCGTAAGGCGGGCTTGCCGATCCATGCCGGTATCTATGTGCCAAGCAAAGCCTTCGGCGAGTATGTCGAGCATCACTACAAGACCCCGTCGATCAGTGTCGAGCGCCTAAAGGTTGCGTTGGAGCAATCCGAGGATATGGTGGTCATCGATTGCCGTCCTTTTGACGAATTCACAACTTCGAGTTTGCCTGGCAGTATCAATTGCCCGGGCGTAGAGCTGATAACCCGCGTGTACAGCTTGCTTGAAAATGAAAAAACCACAGTCGTTGTTCACTGCGCAGGGCGAACCAGAGGCATCATCGGGGCACAGACACTCATCAACGCAGGGCTACGTAATCCAGTAGTGACTGTCAAAAATGGCATGGCTGGCTGGCTGCTTAGCGGTCAGCGCTTAGCACATGGTGGAGTCAACGTTGCACCTGCGCCTACTTTGGAATCCCTGCAAAAGGCATTCGAGGCGACCCAGCGCCTGGCAGACGCCGTAGGGCTCCGAACCATTCACGCTAATCAGCTCCGAGAATGGCGCCAGGACACGAGTCGAACGCTGTATTTGTTCGACGTGCGTACTCCGCAAGAGTACGAAGCCGGCCACATACCAGAAGCACGCAGTGCTCCTGGTGGACAGCTCTTGCAGGCCTTTGATACCTTTGTGGGAACACGAAATTCACGTATCGTGCTGGTCGACGATAACGGCATTCGGGCGCGTATTACCGGCTTCTGGCTACGCCAGATGGGCTTGGAGGACGTAGCCATTTTGGAGGGAGCGTCTGGCCTCGTTAGGGACCGTCTCGCCTCAACAAAGGAAAACAGCCCCCGAGTGCATCAACCATTGGGGGTCATGGTGAGCGAAATCACCGTATTACAACTCCACCAGCTTATGGCTGAGGGGAATGCGGTGGTACTTGATTTTTCCGATAGTCTGAAATTTGGAAGGGGGCATATACCAGGCGCATGGTTTGCTGTGCGGGCACGTATTGCGGAAGCGTTATCCAAAATACCCGCTGGGCTGCAACTTGTACTGACCAGCGAAGACGGCAACTTTGCAGCGTTGGCGTACTCCGACGTAAAGCAAATTTCATCCACTCCGGTATCTGTTCTTCGCGGCGGAAATAGCGCTTGGTCGATGGCTGGATTGCCAATGGAGTCGGGGCGAGAGCGCCTTACAACGAAAAATGACGATGTCTGGTACAGCCCCATTGATAGGCCGGATCCCATCCAGGCCATTCATAGCTACCTTGACTGGGAGACGGAACTGATCGACCGTATCCAGCAAGAACGCGGCGTGCGATTTGGTCACTTGAGGGTGGAGTGAACATGCCCTTTAGGGTTACATAGGAGAAACCGATGAAGTTCAAAGCAATCGACACAAGACGCAGGAGTACCACAATCGCACTGGGCGCTTCGCTGGTGACACCTACTAGCGTTTGGGCGCAGGACATCCCAAGTAACGCGCCGGCACTCAAGATCCTCGTTGGATATCCTGCAGGAGGCGGCGGAGATGCGCTCGTTAGAACCGTCAGCAAGAAACTGGGACAAGTTCTGCAGCGCTCCATCGTGGTGGATAACAAACCTGGTGCAGGCGGGACGTTGGCGGCCAGTTTGCTGGCTAACTCACCTGCGGACGGTGCGACGGTCTACATGGCTGATTCGGCAATCCTGGTTGCTACAGCAACTCAAGAAAAATTGGGCTATGACCCCCAGTCACTGACCCCCATTCTTGGTACAGGGCAACTCGCCTATTGTGTGGTGGTTCACCCATCGTTCCCGGCGCGTTCTATTGAAGAGTTAATACAGGTGCTAAGAGCGTCGCCCGGAAAGTACAACTATGGATCGCCAGGTGTGGGCAACATAGCGCACCTTGCTGCTGAAAGATTCAAGAAGGCTGCAGGCGTAGATATGCTGCATGTTCCCTACAAAGGTGGCGCCCCTGCCCTCACCGATCTGATTGGGGGGCAAATCCCGATCTGCTTCATCAGTTTGCCGCCAGCATTGGCACAGAGGAGCACCGGCAAGCTGAGGGTTCTCGGCGTCACAACATTGCAGCGATGGGAAACAGCCAAGGACATTCCGAGCATTGCTGAGACCCTACCGGGATTCGAAGCAGTGACGAGTATGTTCATTGTCGCGCCGCCTCGGACACCGGGCGCAGCGGTTGAGCGGTTGGCTTCGGGCTTTCGCACAGTGCTGAGCGATCCAGAGATCAAGAGGACATTCCTTGAAATGGGGGCAAACGTTGAGTTTCTGGGCCCGGACGCTTTGGGCAAGCAAATTTCTGCTGAGCTGAAGTCGTGGCCCGAGCTCGTGCGCAGTATCGGGATCCGACCTGGCAGCTCCTGAACTCAGCCTCGCGTAGACGCCTATCCGCAGAGGCGTATTGCGTTGACCGGAGAGATGATGAGAACGCAGGATCTGATATGCGATCATTTTTATAATGAAGACCTAATGCGAACGTTTGGAATCTTTTCCTGCTACCAGCGCCATGGAGCGCTGCGCCAGTCAGCTTCTGTAGTTGGTAGAGGATCATCACCCCGCCAAAGAATTTGCAGTCGCTGCGCTGATCGTGGGTCTCTTTGTGTTGACGCCGACCAAAAACAGGGGCTACTCAATAACAAGTTTGGAGTTGTTAGGCTGATGTTCGATGACTTCCCCCACAATCGCGGCAGATTCAAAGCCATGTCGAGCAAAGACTTCGAGCACGTGCGCTGCAGCACTGGGTTCACAGGACACCAAAAGGCCACCGCTCGTTTGCGGGTCGGACAGCAAGTCACGATCCGCTGAGGTAACGGAAGGTGTGAGTGTTATTTCATGGCCGTATGCATCCCAGTTACGCTTCGACGCGCCGGTAACCAAACCCTGAGCTGCGAGCGCTCGCGACTCTTCAATCAACGGTATCTGCTCCATTCTGAGTCGTACTGCCGTGTTTGAACCTCGCGCTATCTCAAGTGCGTGACCAGCCAGCCCGAATCCGGTAACGTCAGTGAGCGCATGAACACTGTCAATGGCAGCAAGGTCTGGACCAACTGTGTTTAGCTTTGTGGTCGACGCAATCATCCTACCGTAGCCGGCATCACTAAGCTTTCCCTTTTTTAGGGCAGCTGAAAGAATACCTACGCCAAGTGGTTTACCTAAAATAAGGCAATCTCCAATACTTGCAGAAGCATTACGTTCACCCGCAATGGATGAACTATGCCAAGGGCTACCAAACCGTAAATGGGCTCAACGGAGTCGATTGTGTGCCCACCTGCAACCGGAATACCAGCGCGCTCGCAGATTGACTGACCACCCGCCAGAATTTTTCCAATGGTTGTCGTAGAAAGAACGTTGATGGGCATGCCCACAAGAGCGAGTGCCATGATCGGGCGTCCACCCATGGCATAGACGGCGCTGAGAGCATTTGCAGCAGCAATTTGTCCGAAGTCGAAGGGATCGTCTACGATCGGCATGAAGAAATCAGTGGTTGCAATGAGTGCCTGCTCGTCATTGAGCTTATAAACGGCTGCATCATCTGCTGTCTCAATGCCCACGAGCAAGGCCTCAGGCACGACCATGCTTCCCGCATTTTTTAAAATCGTGCTTAGCACCTCGGGTGCAATCTTACAGCCGCATCCACCACCGTGAGAAAGACTGGTGAGCCTCGGCTCGGTTGATTGCTTTGGTAATGGTGAATTCGTGTTGATATGGTTATTCATGTTATAAAAAAGCTTAACGTTATATAAGTATTTATTGGGGTTTTTTTGTTATTGCTTCGGATATGAGCGCTAAAAGGGCTGCTTTTTCGACTTCAGGCTCAAACAAAACAGATCTCTCCGAACATTGCACGCTAAGTTGGTGAAGAATCCCCCGCTGATGGGTCTGCCCGTCATGCATTTTGATTTGATCTTCGCGGCAACGTCGAAGCATTGAGGTCAATGCCTTAGCATTACCTGGCTCAAAGTAACCGAAATAATCTGATCCAAGCATGCCAAGGTTTCCGTCGATCCTTGATGCTAAAACAGGTGTGCCGCTGCGTACGGCCTCCATCACTGCGTGCGCCCCGCCTTCCATCCGACTGGTATGAATCAGCAAATGGCCATGCTGGATACGTTGGCGAGTTGTCTTATGTGATAAGCCTCCAAGCCATCGATAGTGCGGACAAGACAAAGCAGTACTAAGGGCTTGCTGTTCAAGTGTGGAATCGAGGGCCTGCCCAATATGATCGATATAAATATGATCTTTTGAAGACAGCAAATGGGCTGCTTCAAAGAGGGTTTGCGGCCACTTCTCGTCTCGTAGGTGTCCTACCATCACCGCTTTGAGGAATGTGGTGGATTTAACCAGTGTCTTGTACTGTGAACATGATTGAAAAACAACACGGGCTTTGGACTGTAACGTGCGAGGTAATGCCTTGAGACCCTGCTCTTGAAGGACGACAAGGTAGTCTGCTTGTTCGAGTGATGCCTGTGCTTTCGGCTGGCGTTCAATATCTCGATAGAGGTCTGTCCCTGTTAGAACAACAATGAGCGATCGACTTGGAAACATGCAAGACCAAGCCTCAATTGACCCCGAAGATTTGAAGGCATGAAGCGCTAGCATCGCTAACGGCGCCGGGCGTTGAGCCGAAGCGCTATGGTCAAGTCCCGATTTCTGGCTGTCTGGCGAAGTTGCACCATCAGGCCATTGCGCAGTTAAAGTTACGTTGTAGTTGGGCGATAACATCGAGGCCCAGCGATGAGCCGTCTGCCAGTTACCATTTCGCGTATCGGACAGGACAGGGGTTACGAGAACAATCGAGGGTTTTGACATCGGAATCTTATGGTGAGCGACTTAACAATCAATCCGTTTAAACCGAGCTTAGCCGAACAGCAGAAGTTCTGTAGATCCCCGACTGCTCATCGAATAAATCGTCAATGTCCGTACGCGAAAACCTCCAGCTCCCGTCCATCTTGAACACCGGGATCTTCCTCGCCGCGGCCACCTTCGACATGTGCCTTGCATCAGCAACTGACGCAATATAAAAAAGTATCAATAATTAGGGAACGAGGTTCGACGCGGAAAGCCCGATCCGGCCGTATACTTGCTCACAGCTACCAGGCTTGGCGCGATTACTTGGGCACGGACATCATGCCGAAATAGCAATGGCAATGCTGGTAACCACCGTCAAGGCGCGATGAGTCCAAATCAGTGGGCGGACCCTCTACGGCAGCCTAGCTCGAACCTTAGTTCACAACCACTAATTTTGAAAGGCGCCAAATGACCGCAACCTGTGCCTGTGGGCAAGCCTCCATCACTGTCAATGCGCTGCCCTCGATGCATGGCGTCTGCCACTGCACGAACTGCAAACGCCGAACTGGCAGCGCATTTGGCATCTCTGCCTACTTCGATAGAACTGCGGTTGTGCAGCAAAGGGGTGAGACCAAGACGTATACCTTTCACCATACAGCGCAAAACCACGATCAAGAGCGCCATTTCTGCTCTCACTGCGGTACGACGCTTTTCTGGTTTGTTTCCTCTGTTCCCGAAAAGATTGGCATAGCCGGCGGCTGCTTCGCCGACGCCGGTCTCCCGGAGCCCTCGTACTCGGTCACTGACCGGAAGCGTGAATCCTGGGTATCGCTACCGCAGCATTGGGAGGTCTACGCTGATTGAAGGCAATGCCTAACCCGCCGCTCAACCGGACACCAACATCGTTGGTTGCCCAGACCCCACTTCATTCTGGCCCGGCCGCCGCACGCTGTCGCACGCCGGTTAGCTCTACATTGGATCAACATTTGACGCGGGTCACCCCTGCAGACCGTCGCCAGGTGATGGGCGCCCGGGCCCGTCCTTTCAACACGTGCCACCAAGTCACTGACTCATGACCGCTGCCCCTGCGCCCTTTGTTGAAGAGCCTCTGCCCAGCTACCGCGAATACCCGCAGTCTGAAATGATCGATCGCGCGGAAGGGTTCCT
>VGHV01000121.1 GCA_016868095.1 Betaproteobacteria bacterium | reverse complement strand
CCGCCGCAAGCGAGCCCGCAAGCGCCGCTGTCAATGCGCATGCAAGCACGATCGGACAATCGGGTCCCCAGGCTGCTGAAATCAAACTGCAAACCTGGTCGAGTCTGCGACAGGCACTCGTCGATGAGCTCGAGGCCCAAGCGCCACCCCCCTGGCTGTGGTGGCGCATCCGTCTGCATTTATTGCTCACAAACAATCGAATCTTAGCCGCGCTGCAGGCCTGGTGTCATAGCCACGCTTGGCTTCATCGCCTCGTGGGCTCGACTGCACTTTGCACCCTTGGCCTTTTGTGGATCGCTTTCAGCGCGCACATGATGACATCAGCAAGGCCGATCGAACTGACCCAGTTACTCAATCACCCCATAGCCTGGTCTGCAACATCGCTCCACGCCCGGGCCGAAAAGCCGAGCACCATGCCCAGTTCGAGTGCATTAGGTGCTGAGTCGCTCGCCATACTTGGTGTACCGTTTTTTAGATCGGTACAAACCTTCGATGATTTGAGTGCAACGCGTCAGGCACAGTGGATTACTAATCATAACGGTCAAATTCTTGCACTTCGACTCCACGATTGATTGTCATAGGGACATACTTTTTATGCACGATCTAGCTGTCACATCCCGCGGCGCTTTTGCAATGCATCGACAAAACGTCTACCGGGGTCTTGCCATTATTTTTGTGATGACTTCACTGATGCTGCCTCAGAGCAATCGGGCACAAGCAAGTGAAGTACCTGGCCTCCATGACATGCATCAACTCGACCCGGCACGCCTGCGCATTGTTCGCGGAGCGCCCTTTTGCGCTGAAGCGATCCATGGCATGCAGCAACAATTGCCTGATGGCAATCGCATCAACCTGCAAAGCCGTTCACGCACCTGTCGTGATACCGAGGGCCGAATGCGGCAGGAATTTGAACGCGGGACCAAGACCATGGTGTTCCTGCGCGACCCGAACGCTCGCGAGTTTTGGGTTATGGAACCCGAGCGACGCCGCGCGCGCAGGCTTGACCGACAAGGGCCAGCTGCACTGGTTCTTGATCATGACCAACGCCAGGCCGCAAGGACTTTGATGCTTCAGCGCTTAGAAGATCGTGGCTTGGGCCAACGCAGCGATTTGGGACAACGCGCCTATGAAGGCATCCAGGTTCAAGGCGAACTCACGACATGGACGATTGAAGCGGGCCGTGTTGGCAATGACAAAGCCATTGTGATTACCCGCGAAGTTTGGCAAAGCCCTGAACTGATGATCCCCGTCTCAATCCAGGACCGTGACCCGCGCTTCGGTGAGCGATTTCTGCGGGTCTTTAATATCAAACGCGAAGAACCCGAGCCTGAGCTGATGCGCGTACATGGTGACTTTTTGAAACTGGAAATGGAACAACGCCGTCCTCGCTTGCTCGGTCCCTAGGCACAAAGGATGACTTGCGGCGGCTTGCACTGGTAGAGTCATGGGAACTTACGCGAGCGCACACCATGACAAGTCCTAGATCAGCATCCGAACATCCTGCCCACGATACACAGCAAGCCTGCGCGATTCGTGAGGCCTTGACCGATTCGATCTGCCACACTCCTGCCACTGTCTTTGACGCAGTCTCGGCTCGAATAGCCACTGAAGTGGGCTTTCGTACGGGCATTCTGGCCGGGTCGATTGCATCGCATGTTCAGCTTGCAGCGCCGGATTGGATCGTGCTCACGCTGAGCGAACTTGCCCAATGCGTTCGAACGATTTGTAGGGCGAGCCCGATTAGCCTGGTTGTGGACGCTGATCACGGCTTTGGCAATCCGCTCAATGTGGTTCGAACGGTTGAAGAACTAGAACACGCAGGCGCCCAGGGAATCACTATTGAAGATACAGCCCTACCCGCTGCCTTTGGCTCCCATGGCAAGGAGTTTTTGATCAGCCGCGCTGAGGCTAAGGCAAAAATGCGCGCGGCACTTCATGCGCGTGCCAAGCCTCAAACTGTGATCGTAGGGCGAACCTCATGCCTAAGGATCGAAGGTCTCGAGGAGACCATTTATCGATTACAGAGCTTTGAACAATGTGGTGTTGACGCATTGATGGTGATAGGACTGCAAGACGAATCACAGCTCGCTGCGATTGCCAGGGCGACTGAACTGCCGCTGTTTTGTGGTCCGGTTCCAGCTTCGCTTGATGCCGAGCGTCTGGCCGCCCATCGCGTACGCTGGCGCATTACGGGACACCATGCCTACGCGATCGCAATGCAGGCTTTACATCAAGCTTATGCTGAGCTTCACAAGCGTGGCAGTACAGCCGATTACACGCTCGTTCCAGCAAGCGCCACCGATCTACAGCGTTGGATGCGTGGTGAAAGCTTTGCCCACATGCAACAAGCCTTTATGCAAGACAGCCAAGGAGAATAAGCATGAGCTTTCCAAACAATGGAAGTCGCGTCGACGGCCGAGTCGCCTTGGTCACAGGAGCGCTCGGCGGTATCGGCGCAGCCACATGTAAAGCGCTCGCAGCGGGTGGCGCAAAGGTCATCGCCAGCGATGCCCACCGCAGCGGCGCAGAAGCATTGCTCGACGCGATGAAAAAGTTAGGCGCAAGTTGTGCATTTTTTCCACTCGATGTGACCAAGCGCCAGGATTGGGAGGCTTTAATGCCCCAGATTGAATCTCAATTCGGGCTCCTCGATATTTTGGTCAACAATGCTGGCATCTATCGCTTTGGGAAAGTTGAAGAGGCCAGCGACGAATTACTCGATCAGCTCATGCAGGTGAACATCCGCGGGGTGGTGCTCGGTGCCCAGTTTGCGATTGCACAAATGAAACGGCGCAGCCCGGATGCACCCTGGGCTTCGATGATTCACCTCTCGTCGATTGCAGGTTTAGTTGGTTCGCCGACCAGCAGTCTTTACTCAATGACCAAGGGCGCCGTGCGCTTGTTCAGCAAATCACTTGCCCTCGAGATGGCTCAGCTTGGTTATCGTATTCGTAGCAATTCCGTACATCCTGGGATTATCGATACCGATATGGCTGGCGAAGTCGCCCAGGCCCTGGTCGCCAAGGGGCTTGACGAAGCACAGATTCGCGAGCACATGCGCGCTGGACATCCTATGGCAAGGATGGGACAGGCAGACGAAATCGCCCGAGGGATTCGCTTTCTCGCCTCCGATGACGCTGCCTTTATGACAGGGTCCGAACTTGTGATTGACGGTGGATGGACAGCGCGATGAAATCAAAAGTCCAGCATCAGTCGCAAGCGCAAGCTTCAACCCGCAATCTCAGTGCTCAGGCAGTCACCGCTGCGGTCATTGACCGTATGAAGTCTTCACGCTCAGATCGCTTTAAACAAGTGATGGCAAGCCTCATCGAACATTTACATGCTTTTGCAAGAGACGTTCAGTTAAGCGAACAAGAATGGGCTTTTGCCATCGATTTCCTTACTAAGACCGGACAAAGCTGCACGAGTTCACGTCAGGAATTCATTCTGCTTTCTGATACCTTAGGCTTATCAACCCTGGTCACACAAATGAACCACCCGAGCCAGGGCAAGGAAACAGAACAAACCGTACTCGGCCCATTTCACAGGGAAAGTACGCCGCAATTTCCCTTGGGTGCAGACATTGCCGCTGGGATAGAAGGCAAGCCACTTTTTATTTCTGGAACGGTAAGCGATAGTCATGGCCAGCCAATCGCGGATGCGAGGGTCGATATCTGGCATGCCGATCCGCGTGGTGAGTACGATGTGCAAAAGCCAGCGCTTGACGGAGCGATGCGCTTGCGAGGCGTTTTCCATACCGATGAAGCAGGTCGCTTTCACTGCTGGAGCATTAAGCCCACTTGTTACCCGGTCCCAACCGATGGTCCGGTTGGGCTTTTGCTCAAGGCATCCAAACGACACCCGATGCGGCCCGCACATGTGCACTTCATGATCGACGCCAAAGGCTTTGACCGGCTGATTACCCATGTGTTTGAAGAAGGTGATCGTTATATTGATTCGGACGCTGTCTTTGGCGTTCGCGATGCACTCATCATTCCGTTTAAGCTCAAGCGCAGCAAGACTGGCCCAGACGGCAGCGTACTTAATCGATCTTATTATCATATTCATTATGATTTTCATATGCGAATACCCAGATCAAAGCCCAAGCGCCAAAACAAAGCGAGCCGATGATGAGACCCACAAAGCTGCTGTCTGATCGAGCGCCCTACAGCGCAATCATTGACCGTCCCCACTGGCAAGCACCAAACGGGGCTCGGATGTTGGTTTGGATCATCGTGAATGTTGAGCATTGGTCGATCGAGCGCGCCATGCCACGAACGGTGCTCTCACCGCCCATGGGCCAACCTCTTTTGCCTGACTTACCCAACTGGGCTTGGCACGAATATGGCATGAGGGTCGGATTTTGGCGATTTTTTGAAGCACTCGGTCAGCGCGGCATCAGGCCCACGCTTGCGATCAACGGCATTGTTTGCAAGAGCTACCCACGGATTGCCCGGGCTGCTCATGAAGCGGGTTGGGAATTTATGGGCCATGGTTATCTGCAAGGACCGATGCACAAGGTCGATGATCAGGCCCAGGCTATTGCTCAAACAATCGATGCCATAGGCTCGATTACCGGATCTGCGCCCCTGGGCTGGGAGAGCCCGGGCCTGACCGAAACCGACGACACGCTCGATGCCCTGTCAGAGGCCGGCATTCGTTATGTTGCCGATTGGGTACTCGATGACCAACCGGTCTGGCTCGATGCCAAGCCAAGGCCCGTGTTATCAGTGCCCTACACGGTTGAAATCAACGACATCCCGATGATGGTCTTGCAAGCCCACAGTGCCGAGGAGTTTTACCGACGCGGGCAGGCCCAACTCGATCGGCTTTGGCTTGATAGTGCAAAACAAACAAGGGTTATGTCGATCAGCATACACCCCTATATCATGGGCGTGCCACATCGTATCGCTCAGCTTGAGCGATTACTCGATGCGGTCATCGCAAAGCCCGAAGTACACATTTGTACCGGTGCAGAAATTGCAACTTGTTTTGAAGCCCAAATCGCAAGCCCTTAAGCTCTTATCAAGTTGCCCCAATCGCCGCGTTGACCGCGGGCATCACCTTTTCAGCCATTAAAGTCATAGAGCGCTTGGCAAGTTTAGGGTCGAGCCAGTCATGACCTGCGTATAACAGGGTGCCGAAATCACCGACCTGTTCGCGGAAAGCGAGGATTTCGTCAACCACCTTATTGACCGAACCGGCGATGACAAGCTGTGAACTGACTCGATCTGGCGTAATTTGATCGTCGGCGATCGATTCATCGTCTTTAAAAAGATTGGCCCGCCCGCCGAAACCAACGAGCTTCCTGATCAGCTGTTTGAAATAAAAATGATAAGGGCCTTCTGCCGTATGGGCATAGCGCTTTGCCAGCGCATCGTCATCGTCGGTTACAAAAATACTTTTGGCGACTTTCCACTGAGCAGGGTCAGCTGGTCGTTGAGCTTTAGCACAACCCCCCACATAGCTTGGCCAGTGTGACTTCACCCACTGCGGTAGCAAGAAGTTGGCCGAGATCGGATCCCAGCCTCGCGCAGCAGCCGACGCAACCCCTTTGGAAAAAGGAGCAACTGCTGTAACAACAATGGGTGGATGCGGTTGCTGGAAAGGCTTAAGGATTGTTCCCTGGCCAATCTCCGGGATCATGGTTCTTGCCGTGCTAACTTTAAAAAAGTTACCTTCGAGATCGTAGGGTGCATGACCGCTCCAAATCTTAAGCACCATATCAATCGATTCAACAAACATATCGAGACGATTTTTCCCGAAGTTACCGAAAACTTCAGCGTCAGACATCAATCCGCCCGGGCTGATACCCATGATGAATCGACCTTGCAGCAAATGATCGATCATTGAAACCTGCGCGGCGATCGCGGCAGGATGCGAATTGGGCATATTGATGGTGCCGCTTCCAAGGCGAATCTGATGGGTATTGAAAGCAAGGCTACATAAGAACATCAGGCAAGAGGTGATGTTCTCGGCCAGGTCAGTCACATGCTCACCGACATAGGCCTCTGAGTAGCCCAAGCGATCGGCGAGAATGATTGCCTCGCGGTCTTCTTGCAAAGTCTCATACGCCTTGCGATTTGGCGGATGCAAGGGCATCATAAACATGCCAAGTTTCATTGCAAAAACGCCCTGGCGATGCGAATGAAGTCATGCGCGCGTTCGATTGATGCGATGTGCCCGCAGGGATCAAGTACCTCAAATTGGGCATGAGGAGTGCGCTCTGCCATCGCCCGCATTTCTTCTGGCGGCGCAGCGAGATCCTGAGCGCCTGCAAGGTATAGCACGGGCACTTTCAGACGCTGCAAGTCCTCGTGCAAGGCTAAGGTTTGAATCGCTCGAACACAGGCCTCATAGCCTTGATCGGAACTTCTTGCGACCATGCTTGCGACGCTTTCCATGATCGATGGATTGGCCTGTTGAAAAGCCGGCGTAAACCAGCGATCGAGTGTTGGTTTTACCAATGATTTCACACCACCTTCTCGAAGCGCTACGATGCGGTCGTCCCAAGCCTTCATACCGGCATCGTCAACCCGAGCACGACAATTACACGCCATTAATCGATCGATGCGATCAGTGGCATTGAGGGCTGCGTAAAGCCCGGTCATACCCCCTAGAGAAAGCCCAACAACATGCGCCCGCGAATATGCAGCCGCATCCATGACCGCAAGCAAGTCATCGCAAAGATCGCTAAGACTGGCACGGGGACTCGCTGCCTCGCTTAGGCCATGGCCTCTCGTGTCATAAAAAATAAGTCGAAAGTCTTCAGCGAGCGCATCAGCCACCTGGTCCCACATCGATGCATCAGAGCCAAGTGAATTAGAGAAAATAATCGGCGCAGCTTTTGGGTTACCCCGCATACGCCATGCAATCTTGCTGCCGTCGGGCCGTTGAATCCAGGATACTTGACTTTTCATGCGTAAGATTCTTGAGAAATTGAATTGTCCCTATACTAGGGTTAATTGATCAACGGATCAACGAAGACCAAGTATGGACCACGCGAATCAAGCGGCTGTTGGAATCATCGGCTTAGGCATCATGGGCTCGGCTCTTGCTGATCAATTGATCAATAAGGGCTTTTCGGTGTTTGGATTTGATCCCGACCCCAAAGCAAGAAAAAGAGCTAGTCGGTCGGGTGTGCAAGTCGTCTCAAGCGTCGAATTGTTGCTAAGCCACAGCCAGCAGCTTTTAAGCTCACTGCCGTCGAGCGATGCCTTTGAAGCAACCTGCGAAGCGCTCATCGAGCATCTGACCCACTCAACACCCAAACCAGCAAACCAGGCACCGATTGTGCTCGCCGAAACCAGCACCTTGCCAATCAGCATCAAACAGCGCCAACAACGACGGCTTGCAACTGCCGGT
>VGHV01000120.1 GCA_016868095.1 Betaproteobacteria bacterium | reverse complement strand
AATGCAAAGCTCTATCGACGCGCACTGCGTTTGACGATGATGGCAAGCGGAGCAAACGAAGCACAGGCCGAGGAAGCGCTGCTTGCCTGCGGCTATCGGGTCAAAGTTGCTATTGTTATGCTCAAATGCCAGCTAGCGGCAGGCCAAGCCGAGGCATGGCTCGATGCGAAGGCGGGCGATTTACGTGCCGCTTTAGGAGAAAGTTTGCTTCGTGAAGGCAAATAGAAAGCTTATGCAAATCAATGCATGAATCACCAGGATTTCTACACCGATTCGTCAAGCTCAAGTCTTTGTCCTCCAATCACAACCTGCCGAACTCGCAATGTATCGCGCTCCAAGACCACCAAATCGGCATGGCAGCCTTCGCTAATCCGGCCTCGGTCCTGCAAGCCCAGGATTTGCGCTGGCCTGGCAGAAAGCATGGCACTCGCCTGCTCGATACCTAAGCCAATCGCTATAAGATTACGAAAAGCCTGATCCATCGTCAGCGCACTACCCGCAAGCGTTCCGTCGGCAAGTCTCACGGCCCCCAGACAGCTAAAGACTTGTTGTTCACCGAGTTGGTACCGACCATCGGGCATGCCTGCTGCTGCGGTGGCATCAGTCACCGCATAAAGCGCAGGAATCGCGCGGTAGGCAGCCAGCACCGCGCCGGGGTGCACATGTAAAAGATCTGGAATGATTTCTGCAAACTGAGCATGTGCCAGTGCTGCACCAATCATCCCCGGTGCACGGTGATGAAAGCCAGACATCGCATTGAATAAGTGAGTGACTCCGACGGCACCACAGCGAAAGGCTTCGCAGCAAAGCTCATAACTTGCACCGCTATGACCAAGCTGCACGGTAAATCCAGCCTCGCGTAGGGCAACAATCAATTGTAAATGTGTAGCGGTCTCAGGAGCGATCGTAATAACTTTGAGATCCGCAATCGCCTGCAAGGCCATGATCTCCTCTAGGCTCGCCACTTTCGCATGCGGCGGCTGGGCACCGAGCTTTAGCGCGCTCAAATAAGGCCCTTCAAGGTGCACACCGAGAATTTTTGCTTCGACCAGTGGTGTGCTCGACTGCCGCCTCATCAGATTTGCAATCGCTGCTAATGCCTTTTTTATCGCCTCGATGGGTGCCGTCATCGTGGTTGCGAGCATCGCTGTGGTGCCATGCCTTGCATGCATTGCAGCGATCGCGCTGACCGCTTCATCCCCGTCCATAAAGTCATGCCCTGCTGCACCGTGGACATGCAAGTCAATAAATCCGGGGACAATCAGCGGGAGAAGGTTTGCGCCTTCGCGGGTGGGTTTATCGTGAGCGAGCATCGCTTTGATGCGATCCCCCTCCCAAATCAAGTCGCCTTGCATCAAGCCTTCGGGCGTCAATATCAGTCCATGCAGGCTGTCCACCCTATTAGCCCTTATGCTTGAGCTTGTGATTGCCAACTGCTGAATGGAAAAAACGCAAGATGCTTTTAAATGCCATATGGGTCGGATTTTTCTTAGTCGGTTTCGCGGTGGCGCTTGTCAAAATGCTCCAGGGCGATCTTGGCATATTCAACAAGCTTATGTCGGGTCTGTTTGATGCCTCCAAGACTGGATTTGATATTTCGCTAGGACTTGTCGGGGTGATGAGTTTATGGCTGGGCATCATGCGCATTGGCGAAAAGGCTGGTCTTATTGAACAATTTGCCAAATTACTTGCCCCCTTTTTTAGTCGTATTTTTCCAGAAGTCCCCAAAGGACATCCCGCAGCGGGCAGCATGGTGATGAATATGTCGGCCAATATGCTGGGCTTGGATAACGCCGCAACGCCGCTCGGACTCAAAGCCATGAAAGAGCTTCAGTCGCTGAATCCCAAGGCGGATCAAGCGTCTAACGCGATGATTATGTTTTTGGTGCTTAATACCGCAGGCATTACCCTGATCCCAACCTCCGTGATTGCCATCCGACAGACGATGGCGATCGAACAAGGCCTAAAGGGCTTTAATGGCGCTGATATTTTCTTGCCCGCCTTAATGGGAACTTTTGTATCGTTTAGCGCAGGCCTGATCGCCGTCGCCTGGGTACAGCGCATCCGCCTGACCTCACTGCCCATTCTTAGCTTTTTTGGATTGTTTGGAGCTCTCATTGCAGCGCTCTATTTTTCGTTACAAGGCCTGGAAGCTCAGCAGCTTAATCAACGCATGGGTGTGATCGGTAGCGTAATCATCATGTCCGTTATTTGCTTGTTCATGCTGTCAGCAGTCATGCGCCGTGTGAATGTCTACGAAAGCTTTATCGAAGGCGCAAAAGAAGGCTTTAGCGTTGCCGTACAAATTATTCCATATCTTATAGCCATGCTTGTTGCTATTTCTGTTTTCAGAAATTCGGGTTGCATGGATTACATCGTTGAAGCGATTGGCTCAGTCGTCAGAGGACTTGGCTGGGATGATCGATTTGTTGCTGCGCTCCCGGTCGGTTTGATGAAGATTCTCAGCGGAAGTGGTGCACGGGGCCTCATGGTTGATGTGATGAAGACCTATGGCGTTGATTCCTTTGAAGGGCAACTCGCAGCAATCATCCAAGGGTCGACCGAGACGACTTTTTATGTATTGGCGGTTTACTTTGGAAGTGTCAACATCCGAAAAACTCGCCATGCAGTCGCCTGTGCGCTATGGGCCGATTTGGTCGGTCTGATCGCTGCAATTCTAATTGCTTATGCCTTTTTTGGGCGCAGCTTATGATGACCACACACACGCTCATAGGCTGCACCGATTGCCAGAATGCTGCTTTCATCGAATGCCTTACCGACCCATTGCACACTAGTCGGCATCGCTTGCGACAAGCCCGAGGGCTGAGCCAGTGAGCATAAGCCAAGATAGTTGATGGGACGCGTGAGATAACCCGGTAAGGGCGAAGCTTCATCGATAGGCAAGACCGGCGCTACGCTTGCCACCGTTGGCAAGAGCAAGGCCTCGTAGTCGCGAAACCAAGCAGAGAAGGCTTGTCTGCGCTGCTGCATTTGTCTGAGCTCAGCGGCATAGTCAGAAGGCTTAAAGGCCTCAGCGCTTAAGATTCGACCACGAACCGCATCACCAAGCGCTGCTTTGTCGTCGTGTACGTAGGCCTCGTGCAAATGATAAGCCTCTGAGGCAATGATTCGCCCGGTGCACTGCGCAAGGCTAAAAAACCAATCGGGCAGGCGAACAACATCGATGGTTGCCCCCGCCGACTCAAGCGCCTTAGCTGCCTCTCGCCAGTTTGCAACCACGCCACTTGCCATGAAGGATGGCAGTTGTGCGTCCTCAACCATCGCAATCCGCATGCCGCGAACCGACGGGCGCAAACGACCAAAGTCCTCAAGCGGTTGATGCCATGTTGTTGGATCTCTGTGATCGGGTGCAGCAAGCGCCTGCAACATCCACGCACAATCTTGCACACTTAATGCCATAGGACCGATCGTATCGAGTGTCCACGATAAAAGACCGGTCCCGTGCAAAGAGATACGTCCATGGGTTACCTTAAGACCAGTGATGCCATTGAAAGCACTCGGAATGCGCACTGACCCTCCGGTGTCGCTACCGATGCCTGCCGGACAAAGCCCCCCGCCAACCGCCACACCGGTACCGCTCGACGAACCGCCTGGTGCACGATGGTTCTGCAAATCCCAAGGATTATGGGGTGTTCCCATCAGCGGATTCGTACCCCATCCACCGAAGGCAAACTCGGTCATATGGACCTTGCCAAGCGGGATCATGCCAGCTGCGAGTAGTCGCTCAAGTGTTGCACTGTTATATGGGCTACGACGATTTTCAAAGTGCTTTGAACCAAGTGTGGTCACTTCGCCGTCGATTTCAATCAAATCCTTGAGAACCACTGGCAGGCCGTGCAAAGGGCCCCGCGCGTAGCCTTGTCGGCGTTGCTGATCGGCAGCATCAGCCAAAGCGAGCGCTGACTCAGCATCAAGCTTGACAAATGCATGAAGTTTGGCGTCACGCGCTTGAATCGCTGCAAGACATTGCTCGACAATCTCGCGCGAGCTGACATCACCCCGTTCGAGTGCAGGTGACAGTTCACTTAGACTGGTTTCGTTCAAAGCGCTGATGGTTGCCATGGCCGATTCACTCCCAATACGGGTTAAGCGCATACAGCCCTCGAAGTTTAAGGGCACAAAGCCCTCGAAGCGATCAACTTCGTGAAGCTGCTCAATAGCCTTATAGTGCCACGATGCTTGCCACGGAACCCGATCCCACGAAACAAGAAGCTGCATTTCGACAGCTTTGCACCGACTGCGGTATTTCAAGAACCGCACAAGCGAAACGTTGTGCGCACGCCTGCCAATTCATTAAGCCTGACTACGACGCCCTAGAGGTGAAGATCCATGGGCGGCGCCGGGGCGAGACTAACCAAAGCCAAGAGCCCATAGCCCCTGCTAAGCACAATCAGCAATTGATTGAGGATGAACGATTTTTCGGGCCTATGCAGGCCATGTACCGTGCAAGCTTGGCTAAGCCCCTTGAAGGCGCTCAGTGGACCGGGATCACCACAGCACTCGCTGCAGCACTTCTTGAACAAGGCCTTATTGATGCGGTGATCACCATGAAGGCCGACCCCGATGACGCCTGGAAACCGGTTCCGATCATCGTGACTGAGCCCGAGGCGCTTGCGCAATGCCGCGGGATGCGTATGGGCTATGCGCCTTTGCTTGCCCTCATTGAACCTGCACTTGCGCGGGGACTAAAGCGCCTTGCTGTAATTGGTATTCCCTGTCAGGTCTATGCGCTTCGGGCCTTAAGCGATGACTGGGAAAGCCAGGGGCTTACATCGCTTTATGTCATTGGAACGCCTTGTTCGGACAACACAAGCACCGCTCGTTTTCACGAGTTTTTGGCCTTATTGGATGCAAAACCTGAAACGATTAATTATCTAGAATTTCGAGCTGATTATCATGTTGAACTCCGCTACACCGATGGCAGAAAAAAGCTGATCCCATTTTTACAATTGCCCTTAAGCAACTTACCCCCGGATTTTTTCCCGAACACTTGCAAGACTTGCGTGGACTACAGTAACGTTCTTTCAGATATAACGATTGGATACATGGGAGGTAGCGGTGAGCAATGGATCATCGTCCGCAATCCAAGAGGACAATTCATGCTCGATCAATTAGCGGGCAGGATCAACTTAGCCGCGCCCAAACAGGCAGGCAAACGCCAATCTGCAGTCAAAGCCTTTCAAGAAAATTTACAAAGAGCTGCGGGCGGCATCCCCTTGCGGCGGATGCCTAACTGGCTTCGACCCATCGTGGCCTGGTTGATGCCACGCCTTGGACCGCGAGGACTCGAGTTTGCAAGAGCACGGATCGAAATGAAAGCGATTGAAACCATCATCACCCTCAGATATCAATACCCCGCAAGACTAAAAAGCATGGTCCCGAGTCATGTGTGGAAGCTCGTACAAGCTTATGGACTCAAGCCCGAACGCAAGGAAGATAAATCATCATGAATACAAGCCTGTCAAAGCATGCTGACATGCATCGACTGATCTATCTCCACGGATTTCGCTCCTCGCCTCATTCACACAAAGCGACCATACTCAAAGAACGCTTTGAGCACATGGCGATCGTTGATCGCTTTTGCTGCCCGCAACTACCGATGTCACCGCTTGCTAGCCTCAGCCTGATTCAAGATCGCTACCGGCCAACCTCCGACGATGTTTTTGTTGGCTCCTCGCTTGGTGGGCTTTATGCACATTGGCTTGCCGAGCGTTACGGCTCGCGTTGCGTGTTGATTAACCCTGCCGTTTATCCATCTGTAAAACTGTCTTCTTACGTTGGATCATTAAAGGCCTACCACTCGGATGCAGACCTGACCTGGGCCCCAAGCGATGTCGAAGAACTGAGAAGCATTGAATCAGTGGGGTTGACCCGACCCGAACGATACCTTTTACTTGCGGCAACCGGGGATGAGCTCATCGACTGGCGTGATATGCAACAACGCTACCAAGCTGCTGAGCAATTAATCGTCGAGGGCAGCGACCATGCCTTTAGCGGCTTTGAAAACCATATCGATCGAATACTTAGCTTTGCTGGTTTTCTTCAACACTCGAACGATTGAGTACACCTTGGCTTTGCAATCGCATGATGCTCGCATCATCAAACCCGAGGCTTTGCAACAAGTCTTTTGCATCAGCGCCTAATGTTGGCGGATTACTGCGAAGCCCTAAACGTCTACCATTCATCGCAATCGGCAATAAAACGGTTTGGGTCGCTCGGCCATCGGGCAATTGCATCGGGACCAAGCCACCTGACGCGAGCAAGTGCGGATCCTCAAGTAAATGCTCGGGCTTTTCGATAGGCGCGAAAGGCAATCCTGCTGCCTCAAATTGACCAGCGAGCTCACTGGCTGAAAAGGCGCTTAAACGATCACGAAGTATTGGTATCAGACGCTCTCGCTGTCGGACGCGGTCGTTATTGGTTTTAAATAATGGATCCTGATATAAGGACTCAAAACCAAAACAGTCACAGAAAATTTTCCATTGGGTATCACTTACCACGGCCAAAAAAATCTGTTCTTGGTCACGCACCGTGAAAACATCATAAATACCCCAGGCTGAGATCCGATTCGGCATCGGTGCTGCGGGCTTGCCCGTCATCGCAAATTGCATCATATGTTGCGCGACTAAAAATACATTGTTTTCAAACAAGGCAGACTGCACGAGTTGACCCTGACCAGTCTGCTCACGCTCGCGCAGCGCTGCCAAAATAGCAATGGCTGCAAACATCCCGCCCATAATGTCATTAACGCTTGAGCCTGCTCGCAAGGGATCGCCTTTGCGCCCAGTCATGTAGGCTAGACCGCCCATCATTTGAACGACCTCGTCAAGCGCAGTTCTGTGCTCATATGGACCAGCCAGAAAGCCCTTCAAACTGGCATAAATAAGCCGGGGATGGCGCATGCGTACTTGCTGTGCGCCAAGCGAAAATTTATCAAGCGTGCCTTGTTTGAAATTTTCGATCACAACATCCACACTGCCTAAAAGCTTCTCGACAATCGCTCGTCCTTCTTCATGCTTAAGATTAACAGCGATACTTTTTTTATTGCGGTTAAATAAAGGGAAAAACCCTGCCCCCGAACCCAGCAAATGACGGGTGCTGTCACCTTCAATAGGTTCAAGCTTGATAACTTCAGCCCCGAGATCTGCGAGGACGAGTCCACAAGTGGGGCCCATAACCATATGGGAGAACTCCAAGACTCGTATACCTGTAAGCGGCAATTTGGCGCTCACATCGTCGCTTGCCCGATCAGGCGTCACATCCGTGAAAGCCGCTACAAAAGTCTTGGGTAGACCCGCGTCAGGTAGCATGCCGTAGAGTGGCTCACCAGGTAGGCCTCGCTTTAGGATTTCACGCGCTTGA
>VGHV01000119.1 GCA_016868095.1 Betaproteobacteria bacterium | reverse complement strand
GAACCATGACCGGTGAAAATCCCGGCAAATGCCTGATCTCATCAACATTAATCTTCCAGCGATCAATCGCAAGGCCAAGATCTGCCATGGCATGTGCCATAAAGTCCTGAGCTCGCGACTCCTCGCCTCGACAAGAGGGAATGGCGACCAGGTCACTAAGCATTTGCATTTGCTGGTCAAAGCCACGATCTACTTCGGCGAAGATACGATCTAAGGTGTTGGAATCAACAACGTGTGCCATGAGTACCTGCTAGAAAAGTCTAAGGTTTTTAAGGATTTTCTTCAGAACGCGCACTGTCATATGCCGCGCGCGCAGGGTGGGTTAAAGGCAGGCGATCTGAACCAAAAAGCTTTCGCCGAATCGAGCCCTCTTCGTACTGCGTCTTGTAAGCACCCCGATCTTGAAGTGCTGGAACAACATGATCGATAAAGTCATCAAAGCATTCTGGCACAACCGTTCTGGAAAGGTTGATACCGTCAACGTCGCAGCTCACCTGCAGGTTCACAAGATAATCGGCAAGCTCTGAACCCGAACCAACGATAGGCGTTTGACGACTACCCAAGACCATTTGCCGCAGTAAATCAGCCTTGGTCCACTGCTTGCCATGTTGTTGCATCACGGCTTGAACATTCGATTGGACGGCTTGACTTTGCTGAACGGAAGTTTGTACTGGTTCTTCGAGATCTACTTTTGCCAAGTCAATACCCATGGACGCAGACGCGTGCACAAGTGCTGCCTCCGAATCAACATATTGTTTATACTCATCATAGCGGTCTTGTGCCTCTGCCTTCGTACTTGCGGCAATCAAGCTCGCACCGACAAAAATCTTGATATCTTCACCGTTGCGTCCGCAAGCGACGGCCTGTGCTCTAAAAGCCTTTGTCAGGGCGGCCAGTGCATCAAAACTTTGACCATTCAAAAAAATGCACTCAGCGTGCTTTCCAGCGAACGCTTGCCCACGGGTAGATGCTCCGGCTTGATAAAGCATAGGCGTTCGTTGAATCGATGGGCTACATAAGTGACGCGCATCAAGTCTGTATTGCTTGCCTTCATGCTTAATCGCCTTAACCTTAGCAGGGTCTGCATAGTCCCCTGAAGCGAATTGAGAACATAAGGCATCGTCGGCCCAAGAATCCTCCCAAAGCTTGTAGACGATTTCCATGAATTCGTCAGCCATATCATAGCGATCATCGTGCTTCATCTGTTGCTGGAATCCTTGAGCACGTGCAGCACTATCAAGGTAGCCCGTCACAATGTTCCAGCCAATTCGGCCTTGGGTTAAATGATCTAGGGTCGACATTCTCCGCGCAAAGAGATACGGCGATTCATAACTAAGGTTTACAGTCACGCCAAAGCCAAGATGTCTAGTTACAAGCGCCATTGCAGGAATTATAAGCATCGGATCATTGACCGGCACTTGCACTGCAGAACGAATGGCAGCATCGGGACTATTTTGATAAACATCATAAATGCCGACGACGTCTGCTAGAAACAGTCCATCAAATAGGCCACGCTCGAGACGATGCGCGTAATCGGTCCAATAGGCTAGGTGCTCGAAGTTTTTAGATCGATCTCGCGGATGTCGCCAAAGGCCCTGTTGGATATGACCAAGACAACACATATCAAATGCATTGACGGCCAAGGTTCGCGCTCTCATCACAGGGTGATCCGCAGCGCAGACTTCTCTTGTAACTGCGCCACAACCCGTTGTAAACGAGCAATCTCCTGGTGCAAGCTGTGAATTTGCTCAGCCTGCGCGGACTGGCTGCTGTACTCATCAACGAGTCGGCGCATGCCGTCGATCTGCCCGCTCACGCTACTCACACCGCTAGCAATCGCTTCAAGTTGGGACTTCTGCTCACGATATTGATGCTGAGCAGATTGATTCCTCACGACAACCTGTTGCTCAAGCCAAGAACGCAAGGACTGATCGCGACGATCAATGCTTTGCTTGAGCTCCTGATACCTTTTCTCAATATCTTGACGCATGCCAAGGAGGTTTGAAGCGACTTGCTTGGTACTGTGCTCGAGCACCTCACCAAGTTCAGTAAAACTAGGCTCCCATTCCTGGGCTAGTAGGTCGGCGATAGCCCCAGGCATCCGTGCATCAGATTCAATCATCGCATCGGCATGCTGGCGCAATAAAGTTGCAAGCCGCTCGCCGAGCGATCTTGAATGATCATGCAGTTCAGTGCGAAAGAGCTCTCTTGCTACATCTTGCAAACGTGGCGCTAGCCTAAGTGTCTCGTCGATGAGGTCACGTAAATCGGCGACATCGTCTTGAACTTGAATAATCTGCTCTTCGGTACTTAGCTCGTTAATCGAACGAGAGAGTTCTTCGAGTTGGGTGATCAGTGCAATCGCAGGATCGCTGCGCGAAATTAGCTGTTGCTGATGATCTTCGATGCGGCGAAGACGACCTTGAATCGATTGAAGCTGTTCCTGATGACTATTCTGCTGTTTACCCATGAACTCCATCATGGTCGTGGCGAGTTTGAGCATCGCCTTGATTTCTTCATCCGCTGAAGCTTTCGATTGCGTTAAGGCTGCACGCTCAGAAACTTCGGACAACTTCCTCAGACCAGCGGCTACCTCCTCAAGGCGAGCAAGCGCGAGTTGTCTTTGCTGAGGCGCCTCTTGATCCTCAGGGTCTGGCTCGGCTTGTGCGCTACCGCTAACAGGCACAGGGCGACCTGTACGCAATTCAGCGCCGCGTCGAAACGCTTGCAATGCCGCTTCGGCGTCTTCAAACTCTTCATCGATTCTAGATCCAAGAAGGGCGCTGCTTGAACGGCTGGCACGCTTGGCTTGGCGATCATGGTTTCTGGTGCTCCTGGAGGCGCCGTTCTGTTCTAAAATTTGCACGTCAAGTACCACGGCCGATTGATTGGCTGAATCTTCCTCGTGCTCGGTCTCTCGTTGCGCCTTAATCCATTCCTTGGCCCACTTCGCCACCGTTCCTGGCGGCAGGGACATGGCTTGATCTGCTGCCTGGTTCGAGCCTAGTTGCTGGACAAGCATCATGGCCTGTTCAAATTGCTCGTGTGTAAAACCGAGCCGTTGGTATGCCTGACTAGGTAGCCGCATTTAGTTAGCCTTTGGATTGAGGCTAAGCTTGCGCTCGACCGCTCGAACAAAAAACGCTGCGCCCAGCGGTAAAGCTGCATCGTTAAAGTCATAAGAAGGGTTATGGACTTCGCATGCTCCTTCTTGGTCACCGTTACCGATGTTGATATAACAGCCCGGAACTTTTTGCAGCATGAAGGCAAAGTCCTCTGAACCCATCGCAAGCGGAGGATTGCGATGAACACGGTCCTTTCCAACGAGTTCTTCACAGACCGATGCGGCAAAGTCCGCTTCATCCTTGTCGTTGACAACCGGCGAGAAAATGTTGCGAAATTCAACCTCAACACTTGCGCCGTGGGCTGCCGCAACACCATTGGCAATGCGTTTCATATTGGTTTCCATCAGATTCATGATCTCGGCTGAGAAGGCGCGCGCCGTACCCGCAAGTCTCGCGGTTTGCGGGATCACGTTATAAGCGTCCCCTGAATGAAACTGGCAGACTGACAACACGGCAGTCTCAACAGGTCGAACGTTGCGAGCAACAATGGCTTGAAGATTCGAAACGATTTGTGCACCAATTAAGATGGGGTCAATACTTGATTCTGGCCTTGCGCCATGAGACCCATAGCCTTTAATGTGAATATCCCAGGATGCCGCACTTGCCATCATGGGGCCGGCCTTCACATTGAAATGACCGACTGGCAGCTTGGGTCGGTTGTGCATGCCGAAAATGCTGTCGCAAGGAAACCGCTCAAAGAGACCGTCGTCGATCATGGCTAATGCTCCACCAAGTCCTTCCTCGGCTGGCTGGAAAATGAAGTGAACGGTGCCGTCAAAACGCTTCGTCGCAGCGAGATGCTTGGCTGCGCCCAGGAGCATGGTCGTGTGACCATCATGGCCACAGGCGTGCATCAATCCCTTTTTACGCGAACAGTGAGCGAACTGATTCAATTCAAGCACTGGCAATGCATCCATATCGGCGCGTAATCCAATCTTTCGACTGGAGCTCCCAACTTTGAGGACGCCAACAAGACCCGTTTTGCCAATGCCTCGATGAACCTCAATGCCCCATGATTCCAGGCGCCGCGCAACTAGATCTGAGGTTCGGGTTTCTTCAAAGCCCAATTCCGGGTTGGCGTGGATGTCACGGCGCCAGGCCGTCATTTCCTCATGTTGCTCGCCGATTTGATCAAGAATATGTTGCGAGACTCTTTCTGGTGCGTTCATAGGTTTCCTTTGCTTCATGCGGGCTTGGTGTACATTTGACCTGCAGTTTATCGGTCCGCTTCGGGTTATGTCCAAACCAATGTTTATGAATCGAAAATCTTCCACGAATCTGACTGAAAGTGCGCCTTGGTTCGGTACCGATGACATGTCTGACTCAGGCAAGGCCATTGCTTTGAAGCTTCAAGCCCACGCTCAAAGACTCAATGACGGCCAATCTTGGGTAAAGGCAGCGCTTGGCGCGACAGCAGCACAAAGCTTTTTTCGTGAGGTAGCAGGGCTGCGGGTCGATGCGTCTCGTCAGCCTTGGGACCAGGCACTACGCAGGGATCTGACGTTGTGGTCTCTCCAGAAGGGTCTTGACACATTTCGTAACGCACAGTTTGCTGGCGAACTAGTCAATAGGAGTGAGGCGAGGGCTGCAAGACATTGTCTCCTTAGGGCGCCCGATCATGTTCTTAACGCACAGCATCAGTCAGCACTTGCAGCCACTCGGCATCGATTTCTTGAGGTTGCTGATCGAATTAGACAAGATCCATGCATCTGGCATGTCATCCACATCGGCATTGGCGGATCAGATCTTGGTCCGCGGCTATTGGTGCAGGCGCTTTCATCCATGCACGCATCAGGACTCGACGCCCGAGCCGCCAAGCAGACAAGTGTCCATTTTGCTGGCAATGGCGACTTGCATGAGCTCGAAACGGTTATCGCAGGACTTAAGCCCTATGAAGTTCAGATCGTTCTATGTTCGAAATCATTTTCCACAACAGAGACCTTAGTCAACGCTGAGCGCCTCAAGGCTTGGATGGATAGCGAATCGAAGGGCTTGTTCAAGGCTCGGTCGATAGCGATTACCTCGAATGTCAAAGCAGCAGAGGCATTTGGCGTCGCTGACTGTTTTGACTTTCCTGATTGGGTCGGCGGCCGATTCTCGCTGTGGTCGCCCATTGGTTTAAGTGCAGCTGTAGCGATAGGTTCTGAGGGTTTTAAGTCTTTGCTCAAGGGAGCATGGGATATGGACAGGCATTGGCTGGAGTCAGATCCCCATGAAAATCTTCCCTGGCAATTAGGTTTACTCGATGTGTGGCATCGAAACGCCATGCATTACAACACGCGTTGCGTGGTTCCCTACGACGCCCGCTTATCGCGATTCCCCGCCTTCTTACAGCAGCTCGAAATGGAAAGCAACGGTAAATCGGTTAACCAGGCGGGTCGGGCTATTCACTACGCAAGCGCTGGACTTATTTGGGGCGAGCCAGGCACCAACGCACAGCATTCGTTTTTCCAGTGGTTGCATCAAGGTACGGAACCCACGCCTGTGGAGTTCATCGTGATTGAAACGCCTGATCACAGCGATCATGCAGCGCATCGAAAATTACTTGCCAATGCGCTTGGCCAATCGCTCGCCTTGCTTAAGGGTAAGTCTTTCGATCAGGCCAGTGCCGAATCTGTCAAGCTAGCTAATCCAAGCTGGAGTCGCGAGCAAATCGCAGCACACCGCACTTTTCAAGGAGGGAGAGCGAGTACGATTATTTCGCTCAACCGGCTTGATCCAAGCTCACTTGGCGCGCTTATTTCGCTTTTCGAGCACCGCGTGGAAGTCGCCGGTTTCTTGTGGGGTATTAACTCCTTTGATCAATGGGGGGTCGAACTAGGTAAAGCGCTTGCAATTGATATAGAAAATCACATGAATTCGAGTCAAATCCACCCAGATCCGCAAACGGCTCGTTGGATTAAACTGCTCCAAGTTTAAGTATCATGAAGACTAAGTTGATCAAGTTAGCCCTCATACTTACATGCTTAGCCGCAAATTTTGCGAGCCTAGCCTTCGCCCAAATTTGCCCAAACGATCGATATTGTTCTCGGGGACTCGATTTATACCGCTATCCATTCCAACAACATAGCGCCTTGAATTTTGACCAAGTATGGCGCCCGCCCGTCCTAACGGGACAGCAAATGAGGCGTGATTGGTTTGATGCTGCTGCCAATCCATTTCGATGGGACCGTGGTCCAATGACTGGGGTAGGTTCGCCTCAAGTACTTACTAATCCCTACGGAACCGGCGACCCATTTCACAGTCCAAGGCTAAGCATGAGTCAGCCGATAGGCATGCGGCGCTGAGTTGGGGTGGCCACGAGCGAACGGACCTGCGCGCGGGGCAGTCATTAGGCATTTGGCGCTGAGCAGGATCGGCAAACCAAAGCAATCGTTAAGATGAGGATTTAAACGCCCACCTTGATTCGTACCCTACGGTTGGCTGCCGCTTTAGGGTCTTGAGGGTAGAGTAGTTCAGCGAATCCTTTGCCTGTGCTGCGAAGACGATTCACGCTAACGCCTTGGGTGACCAAAAAATCAACAACCGATTGTGCACGTCTCGCAGAAAGTTGATCGTTGTAGGCTTTATTTCCAACGCCGTCGGTATGGCCCTCAACAACAAAACGAAGGCTTTGCAATTGAGGCGCATTCAAGGCTTTGGCTAAGCGTTCGAGAAGCCCTTTGCTCTCTTCCAAGATGGTTGCTGAGTCAAAGGCAAACTGAATAGTCAGGTCGACCATGGCCCCAGCACTATTCAGGCCTGGAGGGCTTTGCAATTGTTTTGCAGGGTCTTGTATCGAACCCGTGGCAGCCGCTGGGGTATTTGGCGCGCTAGGGTTTGTCTTATTCAAAGCCTGCGTATTGGGGGTTGCACTTGGGGACCCAGGCTGATTCGAGCCGCCGGATAAGGCCTTAATCATGTCTTCGACTGACATGTCCGATGAAGGCGCCTTTACTGAGCCGGAAGCTGCCTGAGCAGTGGAGGCCTGATTCGCCGAGGCTCCTGCAGATTGAGCCTCTAACACTCTTGGTCCACTGTTTGGAGCTTGAATCGGCGCAATAGAACCTGCCGCCGGAGCTCTTGGTGCCTCTCGGAAACCTTGAGCGAGCAAAGGCCCTGACACAAAACTCGAAATGAGCAGGCCTGGAAGGGACCCAGCAAACATCTTTTGCTTCACCTTATTGCTCCCAAAAGCTATCAAGCCAGTACTGGCATTCGGTTGGGCTGAGCCCATTTGCAATAGCAACCATCATGGCAATCCTCAACTTGTGTGCCTGAAGCCCTTTTGCCGTAATGATCGACAGTTCATCGTCTTGGAACATACCGCTATTTCTTGTAATTGAACCCGGAATCCAGCG
>VGHV01000118.1 GCA_016868095.1 Betaproteobacteria bacterium | reverse complement strand
TCAACACCAAGTTGATGAACAGCGCGGATTTCCCGGGCGACCCGCTCGATGGTTTGCCGGCTTATGCCGAAAGCGTCGTCGCCCATCAGCGCTTCGCCAGAGAGTTTGAGGAGGATTCGCCGGTATTTGAGAGGCATCTGTTCAGATAGTCCTTGATGCTTAGCGCCCACCGTTCCTCCTCAACAAAAATGCCCTTACTACAGGGCCCGCTCCGAGCAGGGCCTCAGAAAAAGCATTGAATCAACGCGATGCAGCGGCAGCCGCAGCCTGCGCCGCCACCTCAGCTGCAAAATCATTGGCCTTCTTCTCCATACCCTCGCCAACCACATAAAGCACAAAACTTGGCACGCTAGCCTGACGCTGCTTGAGCAATTGCTCGACGGTAACTTTGTCATCCTTGACAAACACCTGACCAAGCAAGGTTACTTCTTTGAGGAATTTTTGCACACTTCCCTCAACCATCTTCGCCACAATGTCGGCTGACTTTCCGGATTCGGCCGCTTTTTCGGTTGCAACACGGCGCTCTGCCTCAATCAAATCGTCGGGCACGCCGCTTCGATCGAGTGATTTTGGCTTACTGGCGGCAATATGCATGGCCAGATCCTTCGCAAGCTGCTCGTCAGCACCAAGCAAATCGACGAGTACACCAATCTTGGAGCCACCGTGAATGTAGCTTGCCAAATGCCCTTGGGCTTGCAAACGCTGGAATCGACGAATGTTCATGTTTTCGCCAATTTTTCCAATCAGCGTGGTGCGATGAGCCTCAACGCTAACGCCGTGGCTGGTCTGAAGCGCAGAGAGCGCATCGACATCGGAAGGCGAATGCTCGGCGACCAATCTTGCCAGCTCTTGTGAAAAACCAATGAAATCGTCATTTTTTGCAACGAAGTCGGTCTCTGAGTTGAGCTCAACCATTACGCCAAGTTTGCGATCACCGCTGATGTAAATGGCAACGACACCTTCAGCTGCAGTCCGACTAGCCGCTTTGCTCGCCTTACTGCCAAGCTTTACACGAAGAATTTCTTCTGCTTTTGCCAAATCGCCTGCTGCCTCAGCCAGCGCCTTTTTGCACTCCATCATCGGGGCATCGGTTTTTTCCCTCAGCGCTTTAACCATGGATGCTGTAATTTCAGCCATTCGTTGGGCTCCTGTTAAAAAAATCGGGGGCCAAGCCCCCGGTTTCTGATCAATATAAAAACTTAAACAGCTTCCTCGGATTCATCGACCTCGACGAACTCTTCTTCGTCGTCAGCATGCTTGGCAATCTCTGCCAAAGCGGCCGATCGACCTTCCAAAATCACATCGGCCAAGCCACGTGCATAAAGCCTCACGGCGCGCGAAGCATCATCATTACCAGGAATAACGTAGTCGATGCCTTCTGGCGCATGGTTGGTATCAACAATGCCTATCACAGGAATCCCGAGCTTATTCGCTTCGGTGACTGCAATTTTGTGGTAGCCGACGTCGATGACAAAAATCGCATCAGGCATCCCGCCCATATCTTTGATACCGCCCAAGCTACGGACTAATTTGTCGTATTCGCGCTGGAATAATAGCCCTTCTTTCTTGGGCATACGCTCAACACCACCTTCGCTGATGACGGCTTCCATGTCCTTCAAACGCTTGATCGAACCCTTCACCGTTTTAAAGTTGGTAAGCATCCCACCTAACCAGCGTTGGTCAACGAAGGGCATACCGCAGCGGTGTGCTTCCTCAGCGATCACTTCGCGCGATGAACGCTTGGTACCAACGAATAACACCGTGCCTCGGTTGGCAGACAGTTGTTTCACGTAGCGGGCGGCCTCTTGAAACTGTGCAAGCGTTTTCTCAAGATTAATAATATGAATTTTGTTTCGGTGACCGAAAATGAAAGGCGCCATTTTCGGATTCCAAAAGCGTGTCTGGTGGCCAAAGTGAACGCCGGCCTCAAGCATTTGCCGCATGGTTACGGACATAAAAAACTCCAAAGTCTGGGTTGGGTCTAACGCTACTGGAAACCCCCTTTTAAGGGGACACCCGACGATTCTTCGACTTAGTCAACCAAAGCGAGCCTTGATTGAAAACATCTATAAGAGAAGTAGCGCGCGTTTTAAAAAGCCTATAATTATAGCCATAACAAGCATTTAGCAGCAAATCGCTGCCTGACTTTGAGGACTCGTAGGCTATGGCTGTAGTGATTAAGACCGCTGAAGAAATCCAAGGCATGAGAGAGGCAGGTCGTCTAGCCTCTGAAGTTCTCGATTTTATTACACCTTATGTCAAGCCGGGAGTCACCACCGAACACCTCGACCGACTCTGCCACGATTACATGGTTCATGAACAGCAAACGATTCCTGCTCCGCTGAACTATGCACCCCCAGGCTACAGCCCTTTTCCAAAGTCGATTTGTACCTCGGTCAACCACCAAGTCTGCCACGGCATTCCAGGCGAACGCGTGCTGAAGACCGGCGATATCGTCAACCTGGATATCACTGTGATTAAAAATGGCTTTCACGGGGATACCAGTCGGATGTTCTTGGTGGGTGACTGCAGTGTGGCTGCACGTCGCTTGTGCGAGATGACCTACCGCTGTATGTGGGCCGGGATCAGGCAAGTAAAACCTGGAGCAAGCCTTGGCGATATTGGTTCAACCATCCAACAGCTTGCCGAATCCAGCGGCTTCTCAGTGGTACGAGAATTCTGCGGGCACGGCATTGGAAGGCGCTTTCATGAAGACCCGCAGGTTCTCCACTACGGCAAGGCGGGTACCGGAATGACTTTATCGCCTGGCATGATTTTCACAATTGAGCCGATGATTAATGCCGGACGCAGAGAAATCCGCGAACTTGCTGATGGATGGACGATCGTGACAAAGGACCATAGTCTCTCAGCCCAGTGGGAACACACCGTCTTGGTGACCGACGAGGGTTTCGAAGTCCTCACTCAATCGGCAGGCTCTCCTCCTGCGCCCCTTGGCTAAATAGAGGCCGCTTGTGAAGCTAGACCGTGATCGCTGGCAGTCCGAGCGAATACGGCTTGTTTCAGCATTTCATTCGCGACAGGACCCGCGCACATTATTAAAGCGGCTTGCAGCCCACGCCGATGAAAGCTTGATCGCCTTGTGGCGGCGTGCAAATCTCCCAGCTAGTGCCTGCCTTATCGCTGTGGGCGGTTATGGTCGGGGTGAGCTCTTCCCGGGCTCGGACCTTGATTTGTTGATTCTGATCGACGAGACGCTTGAAGACGATGCCAAGCCCAAGCTCGAAGCCTTCATCGGGGCCTGCTGGGATTTGGGTTTGGATGTGGGGCACGCGGTCCGAAGCGTTGAACAATGCCTTAAAGAGTCCGCTGCCGACATCACGGTTCAAACCTCGCTTCTTGAGGCGAGACTACTCATTGGACCTCGGGATCGGATGCTCGAGTTGGCTAAGCGTTTGAGTCAGCAGCAGGATGCAGGCGCCTTTTTCGAGGCCAAGCAACTCGAGATGCGACAGCGACATCTGCGTTTTGACGATAGCCCTTATAGCCTTGAGCCCCATGTAAAAGAAAGTCCGGGCGGTCTTAGAGATTTACAGCTGCTGATCTGGCTGGCACGAGCAGCAGGCATGCCAACCACCTGGCTTGAACTCTCCCAGGTCGGCGTCATTAGCCGCGAGGAATATCGGACCTTGCAGCAAGCGCAGCGTCTCTTGACGATGATCCGCATCAGCTTGCACCGTCTGAGCGGTCGCCGCGAAGATCGGCTGGTCTTTGATTTGCAAGTTCGCGTCGCTCAAGACCTTGGCATCGGTGCACAAGGTGCAAGACGCGCCTCCGAAGCGCTTATGCAACGCTATTACATGGCCGCCAAGCGGGTGAGCCAAATGCGAAGCATCTTGATGCAATTGATCGAATCGTACTTATTCGATCGACAGGCAAAACACAGCACCGAACTCGATGAAGAGTTTGTCGTTCGCGATGACATGCTTGCCCTTAAAGACCCAAGTCTTATCGATCGAGACTTGAGCGTTGTTTTCAGAGCCTTTCTTCGCACGGTGGAGCACCCAGGCATCCGTGGTATGGCGCCCGATTTGCTGCGCGCAATTTGGCTATCGCGCCCGCGTATGGATGCGAACTTCAGAAGACTGCCAGCCAACCGGTCCCACTTCATGCAAGTGCTGATGCAAGGCCGAGGCGTTACGAAGGCCTTATACGATATGAATCAGTGGTCGGTGCTCGGCCGCTACTTGCCTGAATGGCGTCGCATCGTCGGGCGCATGCAGCATGATTTGTTCCACGTATATACCGTCGACCAACACATCCTCACGGTGCTTCGGAACGTACAACGATTTTCCATGCCCGAGCATGTGCACGAGTTTCCCTTATGCAGTGAGATCGTAGCGGCGATGGAAAGACCATGGCGTTTAAGTATTGCTGCGCTTTATCACGATATTGCCAAAGGACGCGGCGGAGATCATTCAAGTCTTGGTGCAGCTGAGGTACGTCGCTTTTGCCGTGCACATGGGATTGAGCGTGAGGATAGCGCGTTGATTGAATGGCTTGTCGAGCATCATTTAGCGATGTCGAGTGTTGCTCAAAAGCAAGATATCAGTGACCCTGAAATCGTCGAACAATTTGCCAAATTCGTCGTTAGTGAAGAGAGACTCAATGCACTCTATTTGCTCACAGTTGCCGACATACGTGGCACGTCACCGAAAGTTTGGAACTCTTGGAAAGGCAAACTGCTTGAAGACTTATACCGTTCAACCAAGAGAATCATCGGTGGCGAGCGACTAAGCGCGCAGAGTCGACTTGACAGCAAACGCAAAGAAGCGGTTCGCTTGCTGCATCTCGTCCCCCTCTTGGACAGGGAGTATGCAGCCTTTTGGCAGCGGCTTGATGCAGCTTACTTTCTTCGCCACGATGCGGCTGATATTGCCTGGCACACCCGTGTCTTATATCGATTGTATGAAAGCGAAGAACCTGTTGTTCGTGCACGAATCTCACCTGAAGGTGGCGGATTTCAAGTTCTCGTCTACACGAGCGATCAATCGCAACTTTTTGCCCGCATTACGCGTTATTTCGACTCACGATCGATTTCTGTGCAGCACGCAAACGTCCACACACTTCGTGGTGCAAGAGCACTCGATAGTTTTATCGTTTCGCATCCCGATCATGAGGGAAACTACCGCGAACTTCTCACGCTCGTGGAAAGCGAGTTGAAAGCGTATTTGATCCGGAATGAGCCACTGCTCGAACCCAAACCCGGCAAAACATCGAGACGTTCGAGGAGCTTCCCCGTGCAAACAAGGGTGGCCTTGAGGCCTGATAGCTCAGCAAGTCGCTATATTTTGAGCTTAAGCACCTCCGATCGAAGCGGACTGCTCTATGCGATCGCTCATACGCTTGCAAACCGCCAGGTTCAACTGGAATCCGCAAGGGTCACAACGCTTGGCGAGCGGGTTGAAGACACCTTTGTTGTCAAAGGCGATTTGTTTGCAGAAGAGCGGGCAAGGCTCGCTCTTGAAAGCGATTTATTAAAACTTCTACAACCATCTTGAGCGAACTCATCTCAACCTGTTTTTATCACCTCGAGCAAGATCGATTTGACGCGCACCATGCCCTGCTCCATGACTTGTTTGAGACTGTCGTGATTGATTGACTGAGCACTTTGGCCAACACCAGCAGCAGGATTAACAGCAAGGCAAAGCAAGGCATAAGGAAGCCCCAATTCGCGCGCAAGCGCCGCCTCAGGCATGGCCGTCATACCCACCACGGTACATCCATCAGCCGCAAGCCTGGCAATCTCTGCTGCTGTTTCAAGTCGCGGTCCCTGGGTACATCCATAAACCCCATGATGGTGGACTATTGCATCGCCTGCTCTCGTTACCTGAGCACTGATCAACAACTGCCGTAGCGCTTCGTCAAATGGATGGGTGAAGTCAATATGCAGCACAGCCCCATCGTCAGAAAAACTCTGCTCCCTGCCCCAGGTGTAGTCGATCAATTGATCTGGAATACAGATAGATCCAGGTTTCATATCTGAATCAATTGACCCGACCGTTGCCGATGCAAGCAGGCGTTGCGCCCCTGCGTGTTTCATCGCCCAAAGATTAGCTCGGTAATTGATCCGGTGAGGAGCGTAGCGATGATCAGCACCATGTCGGGGCAAATAGAAGATCTTTATCGGCGAGCGATCGTCGCGTTCTAAAAACGCGACACGGAATGAGGCGCTTGGCGCGCCGAAAGGCGTCGATATGGACAGTTCGTCAACCCAATTCAAGTCCTTCCAATCGTCGAGCCCGGAGCCACCTAAAATACCCCAACATGCCATGGATTACCTCGTTTTTTGCGAATACATTCAATTACCAACACCTTGACCCGTGCGGCTTCGGCTTAACCTTTTTCGGGATCATGCTTCGATACCTACACCTTGGGATTTACAGCGGAAATCCCTCAAGGCTAAGCACGGGGATGCCGAGTGCTTGCGCCTTTTCAAGCTTCGACCCAGCGTTATGCCCCACGACAAGCAGATCGGTGTTCTTACTAACCGAGGACAAAACCTGGGCACTGCGAATGCGTAGATAGGCAGCCAGATCCTCGCGCGATAAGCCGTCAATACTGCCGGTAATCACGATTTTTGCCGCTTGCTTGACTGCTGCCCCAAGTCGATCATCGAGCCATCGTAACTGCTCATCGCTCAGCGAAGACAGTTCGCTCTCTTGCTCTGAAGCTTGCAAACTCGGCGTCCACCATGGCTCAAATCGATCGAGCATGCGCTGATGCCCCGGGTGGTCAAAAAAGGCTTGAAGGCTTGTCGTAATCTCTATACCAATGCCTTCTGGCAATTCCAAGTCAGGATCGGTCCATCGCAAGCTGCGAAGCCTTGCGAGGGAGTCAAAATGTTGCGAAAGCAATCGTGCGATCTCTTCGCCCACATGGCGCACGCCCAAACCGAAAAGCAAACGACTCAACGGCCGCTGCCGAGACTGTTCGATAGCATCGAGTAGCTGCCGCACGCGTTTGCTGCCCATTCTCGGCAAGGGCAACAAGTCTGACTCGCGTAAGATATAAAAATCAGAAGGATCTTGAATCAGGCGGTGCTGTAACAACTCATCGATTATTTTTTCTCCGAGACCATCGATGTCAAGCGCTTTTCGACTTGCAAAATGAATAAGGCGCTGGCGCCGCTGTTCGGGACAGTCCCATTGCGCAAGACAGCGCCATACCGCTTGCTCGGGTTCGCGCGCAAGCGTCGATCCACACGAAGGGCAAAAGCTCGGGAATCGAAAAGGCTCGTTGCGAATTTCCGGCAAAGGCTCAACTAAAGAGACCACTTCGGGAATGACGTCACCGGCGCGCCGAACGATGACCAAATCGCCAACTCGCAAGTCTTTTCGCGAAATTTCGTCCTGGTTATGCAAGGTCGCGTTGGTAAGCTGAACGCCACCAACTTTCACGGGCTTAAGCCTTGCCACTGGCGTAATAGCGCCGGTGCGTCCAACCTGCAAATCGATCGCGATCAGT
>VGHV01000117.1 GCA_016868095.1 Betaproteobacteria bacterium | reverse complement strand
TGATCAAGGGTATCAATGATCAGCTCGATCAGGCCAAGGAACTTGCAGCACTGCTCAGTAGCATCTCGTCAAAAGTTAATTTGATTCCCTTCAACCCCTTTCCTGGCTCGGGCTTGCAGCGGAGCGATGCCACCCAAATTAGGCGATTTTCTGAAGTGCTTTTGCAAGAGGGCTTACGGGTAACGATTCGCAAGACGCGGGGCGATGATATTGATGCAGCCTGCGGACAGCTCGCAGGTGAGGTCGTCAACCTCACCAAGCGACGCAAACAAGCATGATCGATTTGAGGCATCGTCGCCAAAAACTAGGCATTAGCCCTCAGGAAATGGCCCAGGGGCTCGGGTTGAGTATGAAGCAGTTTGAGCATCTTGAGCGCGGCGAATGGGACGAGTTACCTGGTGCAGCCTTTGTCCGTTCAGTGCTCTTTGCTTACGGGCGTCGACTTGGTATCGATCAACGTGACATACTCGAACAGATGCTGCCCAATGACTTTCGCCATCGGGTGGCTGATTTACATGCCGATGTCGATGATCGAAGGATTCGGCCTAAGGGGCTCTTGGGATTTGCCCACGGTGGTTCGGGAAGCTTCTTTGCCTGGGTCTGCCTGATCCTTGCAAGTCTTTTAGTCCTGGTTCACTATTTCGGAAGACACTGACCCATTGCCAAAACCCCAAATGCCAGGGATTGTTTTCAACATGGTGTCTTACCAAGCGACTTCATAAGTGTTAAACCCAATGACTCAGCATGCCAAAGCCCCAAGCATCCCGTCTCCCGTCGAACACGGCAATGGCCTTGGAGCCATAAGCCTGGAACAGAGCAAGGCTCTGCGACCTGCGGAGCCCATACCCACCGAAGCCGCAAGCCTGCCAAGGCGAAAGTCGCTACAAAGCATCCTTCGATGGGGCACGAAGACCGTACGCATCGGAGGCGATGCTCCGGTGCTCGTACAGTCGATGACAAATACCGACACCGCCGATGTCATTGCGACGGCGATACAGGTCAAGGAACTTGCCGGTGCAGGATCGGAGATCGTCAGGTTAACGGTTAACTCGATCGAAGCAGCAAAGGCAGTACCGGCGATTCGTGAGCAACTTGATCGCATGGACATCGATGTGCCGCTTGTGGGCGACTTCCACTATAACGGTCACAAGCTGCTTCAAGATGTTCCGGAATGCGCTCAAGCGCTCTCGAAGTACCGTATCAATCCAGGAAACGTCGGACTTGGATCGAAGCGCGACAATCATTTCGCATCGCTCATCGAGACGGCGCTACGCTGGCAAAAGCCGGTGAGAATCGGTGTGAACTGGGGAAGCCTCGACCAGTCAGTACTAGCGCGATTGATGGATCAAAATGCGAAGCGAAGCAATCCTTGGGGGGCTGCTGCGGTGATGCGAGAAGCGCTCGTTACTTCGGCGCTTGAGAGCACCGAGGCAGCGATTCGTTTGGGGATGGATCCGGCGCAAATCTGTTTGTCGGCCAAGGTGTCAAGCGTTCAAGATCTCATAGTGGTTTACCGTTTGTTAGCGTCACGCTGTGAGCAATCACTTCATTTAGGCCTCACAGAGGCCGGCATGGGCAGCAAGGGCATTGTGGCTTCAAGCGCTGCGATGGCCGTTCTGCTGCAAGAGGGCATCGGCGATACCATTAGAGTGTCGCTCACGCCTGAACCCGGTGGTGATCGACGCAAAGAAGTGATTGTTGCCCAAGAGCTATTACAAACCATGGGCTTGCGGGCATTCACGCCGATGGTTGTCGCCTGTCCGGGCTGCGGCCGAACTACAAGTACTTTTTTTCAGGAACTTGCTAATGACATCCAAGGCTGGCTGCGAGCGCAGATGCCAACGTGGCGGGCCACATATCCAGGTGTTGAAAGCTTACAGATTGCGGTGATGGGTTGCGTGGTTAATGGTCCCGGCGAAAGCCGTCATGCGGATGTTGGCATATCATTACCAGGATCCGGCGAGGCGCCTGTAGCTCCAGTATTTGTCGATGGCGAACGTCGTCTCACCCTAAAGGGTGACCAGATCGCCCGGGATTTCCAAAACATCGTTGAAGATTATGTCAGGGCGAGGTTTGGAAAAATAGGTGAGTCAATCAAGGCTTAGGGCCTTGTGGGCTTGACGGCTAAGCAAGGGCGAGCAGTGCACATCATGGCCTGCAAGTTCTGAGTCGATAAGTTGTAAAAAACAAAGATTAAAAGTGAATAAGATACATACAAAAGCTGCACCACTTCAGGGCCTGCGCGGCATGAATGACGTGTTGCCAGCCCACCAAGGCCTTTGGCGTTACTTTGAAGAGACTGTGGCCTCAGTGGTTACCAGTTATGGCTATCGGCAGATCCGAACACCCATTCTTGAGCACACCGGTTTATTCTTGCGGGGGATTGGCGAAGTCACCGATATCGTTGAGAAGGAAATGTATTCCTTTACTGACGCATTGAACGGTGAGCAACTCACACTGAGGCCTGAGTCTACCGCAGGCGTAGTCAGGGCTGTCATTGAACACCACCTACTTCGTGAAGGTCCCCAGCGACTGTGGTACCAGGGGCCGATGTTTCGCCATGAGCGGCCGCAACGGGGGCGTTATCGCCAGTTCCATCAAGTAGGGCTCGAAGCGCTCGGTTTTGACGGTCCCGACATTGATGCGGAGTTGATGTTACTTTGTGCTCGCCTGTGGGAGGAACTGGGGCTTCACAACCTTCACCTTGAAATCAATTCCTTAGGACAAAGTGAGGAGCGGACAGCCCATCGCCAAGCCTTGATCGAGTACTTGAGTGCTCATGAATCCTCGCTTGACGACGACGCCAGGCGCCGCCTCCATAGCAACCCCTTGCGGATTCTCGATAGCAAAAACCCGGCTATGCAATCACTGATCGAAGACGCCCCAAGGCTTGATCACTTTCTCGGGGATGCTTCGCGGGCACACTTTGAAGGCTTACAAGCAATGCTTCGCCGCCGTGGACTGGCCTACACCATTAATCCACGGCTCGTCCGTGGGCTCGACTACTACAACCTCAGTGTCTTCGAATGGGTGTCGACGAGCACCGATAAAGCGCCGCTTACGGTATGCGGCGGTGGCCGCTACGATGGACTGATCGAGACGCTTGGCGGTAAGTCTGCTCCAGGATGCGGCTTTGCCATGGGCGTTGAGCGAATTCTTGATTTGCTACAGGCTGTTTTGCCAGAACAAAAGACCGTCTGTGATGTCTATGTGGTTCACCAAGCGCCGCAGTCGCATCTAGCAGCGATAGATTTAGCCGAACAGCTTCGCGACCATGGGCTCGATGTCTTGCTCCACTGCGGTGGCGGCAGCTTCAAGTCCCAATTTCGACGTGCCGACGCCTCGGGCGCCGCCTATGCGGTTGTGCTGGGAGAAGATGAGATCGCTCAAGGTCAAGCGACCATCAAGGATTTGCGTCAAGCGTCGGCTAGCCAGGCGCAGGTGCCGATGGTCGAAGCGGCCCATTACATTTTGGAACATGGCTTTGGAGTAAAGCACTAATGGCTGAGCATCATTTTGAGCAAGAGGAAGTCGATCGCCTCAAAGACTGGTGGCGACGCCATGGTAATTTGCTGAGCATCGTTTTTGCCTTGGGCATGATCTCAATAGCGGCTTGGCGGGGCTGGGGCTGGTACGAAGACAAGCAATCGCGCGAAGCAGCCGAAATTTACGATCGGGTGGTGATTGCTTCAAGCAAGGCTGATTTGCCAACGCTTAAGCAAGAGTCCGGCACGCTTTTTGAGAAATACCCTAAAACTGCCTATGCACCCCTTGCGGCGTTGTTAAGCGCAAGACAACATGTTCAGGCTGCCGACTTCAAAACCGCTGCCACCCTATTGCAATGGACTATTGATCAATCGAAAGATGAAGGGCTGGTGGCGATTGCGCGCTTACGGCTCGCTTCTGTCATGCTCGAAGACGGCCGCGCAAGCGATGCATTAAGCGTGCTCGATGCGATGAAGTCAGACAAAGCAAACGCGAGCTTTGACCTTTCGCGGCTTGATCGCCGCGGCGATGTTCTGATGGCCTTGGGCAGGAAAGACGATGCCCTAAAGGTCTGGGATGAAGCACTTGAGAAAAGTGCTGAAGAACCGAGTTGGAAGCAACTGCTCCAAATTAAGCGCGACCACGCAGTCTCTGCCCCCGGCAAGTCATCATGATTACCAAGCCAAGACGTCGTATCGTTCAATCCCTCGGTTTATCCATCGTTGTTGGGGGATCGCTGAACGCATGTTCGGCAATCGACACTGTTTCATCGTGGATGCCATGGTCATCGTCAAAGCCTAAATTGCCTGCTTTACCCGAACTCGCCGGGAAGAATTTGCTCGAATCGGTTTGGCGCGCCAAAGTCGATGATGTTGGCCAAGGTTTTGCGCCCACGCGCATTGAGGACAAACTCGTTGTCGCAACAAAGAGTGGCCTCATCAACGCATTCGACTTAAAAACTGGTGAGAGGCGATTCGAACACCGCCATCGTCGCGGCTTTAGCAGCGGTGTTTCGAGTTTCGATGGCTATCTCTTTGTTTCGAGCAACGACGGTTATCTGCTCGCACTCGATCAGCAGGGCAAGGAGCGATGGTCCACTTATTTGGGGGCAGAAGCGGTCTCAGTTCCTTCCGCGGGTGCAGGCATTGTTGTGGTACGTACAAGCGACAACCGAGTACAAGCACTCGACCTCGAGCGCGGGCAGGTTCGCTGGAGCATAGCAAGGCAAAGTCCACCACTTGTGCTTCGTTCGACGAACTCAGCAGTTATTCAAGGCGATTGGGTGTTCATTGGCTTACCTGGTGGACGGATGATGGCCGTCAATGCAGCTAACGGCCAGCCTCTTTGGGAGGCAAGCGTGTCGACCCCAAGGGGCACGACGGAGATTGAGAGGTTGTCAGATGTTTTGGGGCAGCCGATTGTCGACAACAATGAAGTCTTGGCAGCGAGCTTTCAGGGGAAGCTTTCGAGCTTTGATCGGCAAAGTGGACAGCTTCGTTGGTCACGCGACTTCACCACCGTAGGTGGCATTGCTGCTGATAAAGCTCAAGTCATCGCCATTGATGACCGTGGACATGTTCAGTCCTTTAGCCGAAGTGGTGCGCCTCAGTGGAAACAAGAGGGCTTGCGTGGGCGGCGCCTGTCTGCTCCTGAGCTTGCTCAGCGCATGGCGCTCGTTGCCGACGAAGACGGGCTCTTACACGCGCTCAGCCGCGATCAAGGGCAACTTCTTGGTCGGCTGAGTGTGGCATCGAAGCCGCTAGCTTGCGCGCCAATTTCTGAGCAGGATATGGGATGGACCATTGCCAGTGATGGCTCCTTGACCGCCTTTCGGATGCTTCATGCTTGATGCTTTGCAACGATGGCCAGTCCTTGCGATTGTCGGACGTCCAAACGTCGGTAAATCAACCCTCTTTAATCGACTGACGCGCTCTCGCGATGCGCTTGTTGCCGATCTCCCGGGTCTAACGAGAGACAGACAATACGGAAGAGGGCGCTTGGGTTCTGAACACTACATCGTTATTGATACTGGTGGTTTTGAGCCTGTTGCTAAAGATGGCATCGCTGCGGAGATGGCACGTCAGGCGAGGCTCGCGGTTGTAGAAGCTGATGTCGTGCTCTTTATCGTCGATGGACGCCAGGGCTTGGCCCCTCGGGATCTGGAGATTGCTAGCGAACTGCGAAAGACGGCAAGCAAGCTCATTCTCGCGGTAAATAAGTGCGAGGGTATGCGACCAGATCATGTACTTGCCGACTTTCAAGAGCTGGGTTTTCCTCGCATGTTTGCGCTGTCAGCTGCGCATGGCGATGGTGTGCGGTCGCTCTTAGACAGCATGTTTGAAGAAGAGCTCGTAGCGTTTTCTAAAGAGCACAGCGCGCTTGTTGAAAGCGCCGAAGTCTTAGATGACCAGTCTCCGGAGCAAGGCAGCCAAGGCAGTGTTAATGCCAAAGTTCAGGCGATGCGGGTGGCGATTGTTGGTCGCCCGAATGCGGGCAAGTCAACCTTGATCAATGCATTACTCGGTGAAGAACGTGTGATTGCTTTTGACCAGCCTGGGACCACACGCGATGCTTTATCGATCGATTTCAAGCACCACGGTCGGGACTACACCTTGGTTGACACGGCAGGTTTGCGAAAGCGAGGTAAGGTCCACGAAGTGATTGAGAAGTTTTCAGTCGTTAAAACGCTGCAAGCCATAGAACAAAGCCATGTCTGTGTGCTGATGCTCGATGCCGGCGAAGGGGTAGGGCATCTTGATGCAGGTATTGCCAACTACGTACTCGATGCCGGCCGCGCGGTTGTTGTCGCGGTCAATAAGTGGGACTCACTCGATGCGGGCGCAAAGCAAAACTTTAAGCGAAACTTATTGCAATCGCTTCAGTTTCTACAATTTGCGGAGCTCTGCTTCATTTCTGCAAAGCATGGACGAGGCCTGGCCAGTTTGATGCGCGCAGTCGATCAAGCATTCGGCGCAGCGATGGCAAAGTTACCAACGCCCAAATTGACTCGGGCCCTACGAGAAGCCGTCGAAAGGCAACAACCGCCGCGCAAAGGGCCGTTTCGACCCAAGCTGCGTTATGCCCATCAGGGTGGTCAAAATCCGCCTGTCGTCGTTATCCATGGCAATTCACTCGATCGGATTCCCGATACGTATCAACGTTATCTTGAATCATGGTTCAGAGATGTCTTTAAGCTTCAGGGCACACCCTTGAGGATTGAGTGGCGATCCTCAACAAACCCCTACGCTAAAGAGGATTGAGACTTGCGACTTCGGTGGAAGTAGGCAAAATTGAATACACAGGGATAAGACAAGACTCCCGCGACAAGAAAACAAGATCTAACGGAGCTACGACAATGAGCAACAAAGGCCAGCTTTTACAAGACCCATTTCTCAACATGCTGCGCAAAGAGCATGTGCCTGTATCGATTTATCTCGTCAACGGTATCAAGCTACAAGGCCATATTGAGTCCTTCGACCAGTACGTGGTTTTGCTGCGCAACACAGTCACCCAAATGGTCTACAAACACGCCATTTCCACGGTTGTGCCTTCGCGTGCGGTCAACTTCTCCTCTGATACTGACGCAGGGTGACCTTCAACTCCCGAAGCCTGCTGATCGGCGTTGATTCCCAAAAGCGCTCCGACGCAGATCTGGACGAGCTGCATGCACTCGCCCTGTCGGCTGGTCTTGAGCCTGCTGCAAGGCTACGGTGTCGCCGCGATCGACCAGATCCCGCACTCTTTATCGGAAGCGGTAAAGCCGACGAGATAGCATCGATCATTGCCAGTGAATCGATCACGGAGGTGGTCTTTGACCAAGCCCTTTCTGCGGTCCATCAGCGTAATCTCAACAGATTCTGGCAGGTTCCTGTGCTCGACCGAACCGAGCTCATTCTTGAGATTTTCGCGAGGCGCGCCCAGAGTCAAGAAGGACAAGCCCAGGTAGAGCTCGCAAGGCTTCAGCACCAGTCCACACGGCTCGTGCGTATGTGGTCGCACCTTGAGCGGCAACGAGG
>VGHV01000116.1 GCA_016868095.1 Betaproteobacteria bacterium | reverse complement strand
ACCTCGGGCAAACTGACCGAGCTGCTGCGATCATCGATCAAGACGATCTCATCGCAAGCAAGCGCCAACTCATAGCCACCACCCGCGCATGCGCCATTCACTGCAGCCAAAAACTTTAGACCGCTGTATTTTGAAGAATCTTCAAGTCCGTTGCGTGTTTCGTTGGTGAATTTGCAAAAATTCACTTTCCACGCGTGACTCGACACGCCCAGCATGAAGATGTTGGCACCCGAACAAAAGACTTTGTCTTTTAGCGAAGTCACTACCACGGTGCGTACTTCGGGGTGCTCGAAACGGATGCGATTAATTGCATCGTTGAGTTCGATATCAACACCAAGGTCGTAACTATTGAGCTTTAATTTATAACCTGGCCGCAATCCGGCGTTCTCGTCAAAGTCGGCGGCGAGCGTAGCGACTGATCCATCGAAAGATAGCTTCCAGTGGCGGTAGGCCGAGGGTTCGGTTTGGTATTCAACACGGGGCGAATCACTCATTGCTTGTCTCCTGCTTGCTGTTGAGGCGGTTCTTGAAAGACTTCCGGCAAACGAGTGCTACTACTTCTGTCATCCGTTTGCTTCGACGATGAATAATAATGCCTAATTCGTTTTCATGTCAAGCATTATTTTGCTTGTTTTAATCACCGACCTCAAAGCTTGAGTTGCAGCCCCTCCCGAATCGTCTGCCGCAAACCATGAAAAGTCTCTGCAAGCGCCTGCGCACTGGTATTGATTTGATAATCCGCCTTCGAGTAAAAGGCAGCGCGCCCTGCGAGAATGCCGCGCAAATCGTCCATGGCCTCTTTACTCGCTGCAACGGGACGCAGATCCCCCTGAGCAAGAACGCGCTTCATGTGATCCTCCGGATCAGCTTGCAACCAAACGGTTGTGCAGTGCGAAAGCAACAGTGAAAAGGTTGCGGGCTCAGAGACGAGACCTCCTGGGGTTTCAATCACGGCTTCGGTATATATTTGGATTGTTTCCTCGAGCGCTCTCCGCTCGTAGCGTCGATAGGCATTGACGCCGTACAAGCCCTGTATTTCCGCAATGCTGCAGCCCGCAAACTTTTCGATTTCCCGACTCAACTCAACAAAGGGAAAATCTAAATCCTCAGCAAGCATTCGCCCAAGTGTTGACTTGCCCGCGCCCCTCAAGCCGATCAGCGCAATGCACGATGGCTTTGCGCTGGCAGGCTGCCCGGCCGTCTCCGCCTCGTTGAGCGAGGCCCACAAGGCCATGCGCGCACGTTTCAGGCTTGCTTCATCGCGACCTTGCAGCATTTCACGCAACATAAGCCATTCAGGCGATGAGGTCGTCACATCGCCAATCAAGGCAGCCAGCGAACAGCCAAGGCTTTGAGCCACTTGCAAGAGCACAAGAATCGAGGCGTTACCAACGCCATATTCAAGATTCGCCCAATGGCGCTCGGAAACTCCCGCAGCCATTGCAGCAGACTTACGCGTCATGCCCTTGCGCGCTCGCAGCTGACGCACACGCTCGCCGAGCGCAACGAGAAACGGGTTTTTTGAGCCATCTCCAGCGCTCGAGTCCTGTTCGACCATGACCTGGAAGCTCGGCGAAGCGATTTTTCCACTAAGAGGAATTATATTGCTTGACATTGATTTTAATTCACCATAAAGTTCCAACCGGCACGATACTGCATCTCGACCGATGGTGCAAGATTGAGCAATAAAAGCCTCGCCGTGAGACGAGTTACCGATCGACAATGCCGCGTTTGCTTGAACATTGGCGCAAAGACGCCAGGTCAAGCGAAGCTTCCACCAACCGTAGGAAGGAGACAGCTTTATGACCGCCCTGGCCCCACGGGCCGATCTGCCCCTATTGGCCGATCTGCCCCCACTTGACGCACGATTTAATATTGCGCATCACTGGCTGCAAGCCAATGCGCAACGCCACACCAAGACCGCCTTTATCGATGACCAGGCCAGTCTCAGCTATGGCGGACTTGACCGCCGAGTACGTCAGCTTGCGAGCGGCCTGAAAGCCCTCGGGATCCGACGCGAAGAACGCGTTTTACTTTTGATGCACGATGTCTGCGACTGGCCCGTGTGTTTTCTGGCAGCGATTTACGCAGGGCTTGTCCCTGTGGCGGTCAATACACTCATGACCGCTGACGACTATGCTTACATGCTTGAGCATTCGCGCGCCCAAGCAGCAATGGTCTCAGGTGCGCTGCTACCCAACCTGACTGCCGCCATGACGCGCAGCGATCACGAAATTCGAAAAGTTATCGTCTCAAGACCCGAGGCACCACTGCATCCTTCAGAGGTCGATCTTGAACGTTTTATAGACGATAACGAAGTGGCTACACGCCCCGCAGGTACCAGCCCAGATGACCCAGCCTTTTGGCTTTATTCGTCGGGGTCGACAGGTCGACCAAAGGGCACCGTACACTCGCAGGCGAATCCGTATTGGACTGCTGAGCTTTATGGGAAAAGAGTCCTTGGGATGAAGGAGTCCGATGTTTGCTTTTCGGCTGCGAAACTTTTTTTCGCCTACGGACTTGGCAACGGGCTCTCGTTTCCGCTTTCAGTTGGCGCGACGACCGTCCTCATGGCTGAGCGTCCAACCCCAGAGGCAACATTTAGGCGCATGCGTGGAGAAAGCGGTGGTATCAAGCCAACAATTTTCTTTGGTGCACCAACCGGCTATGCGGGCATGCTTGCGAACGCAGCACTACCAAGCCGAGAAGAAGTTGCCATCCGACTGGCCTCTTCGGCAGGCGAAGCGCTCCCTGCCGACATTGGCGAACGATTCAAAGCGCATTTCGGTGTCGATATTGTCGATGGCATTGGTTCAACCGAAATGCTTCATATTTTTCTCAGCAATACACCCGAGAAAGTCCGCTACGGAAGCACAGGCTGGCCGGTACCAGGCTATGAGGTAGAGCTTCGCGGCGAACAAGGCGGGGCGGTTCCGGATGGTGAACCGGGGGATCTTTATATCCATGGCCCTTCAGCTGCGATGATGTATTGGGGTAATCGCAGCAAGTCGCGAGAAACCTTCCAGGGCGCCTGGACCAAAAGCGGCGACAAATATATTCGCAACAGCGATGGCAGCTACACCTATGCAGGACGAAGCGATGACATGCTCAAGGTCAGCGGAATTTACGTGAGTCCTTTTGAAGTTGAGGCAACACTTATCCAACATCCCGCCGTGCTGGAAGCTGCGGTTATTGGTAAAGAAGACGCCGACGGTCTCACGAAAACTAAAGCGTTCATCGTTCTAAAACCCGGTTGCCAAGTCGGCGAAGATGAACTGAAGGCCATGGTAAAAGAGCGGCTTGCCCCATACAAATACCCACGCTTTATCGAATTTGTCGCTGATTTGCCCAAAACCGCAACAGGCAAGATTCAACGCTTTAAGTTAAGGGCGATGGAACAAGCGCGCAACGCCTCAGGGTCTTGAGGCGTAAACGCCAGTTCAGACTGCCAACGATTACGATAACGTTTTCACTACCATAAGGATCATAACGATGAGACAAGCACCAGGACAAGCAAATCAACAATTAAAACCTGCCAGCACTGGCAAACGCCGGATGCTCGCAAGCGCCGTTGTTTCTGGATTGACACTCGCACTTGCGGGTGCAATGCCTGTCATTGCGCAAAGCAAAGACGGCAAACTAAAAGTTGGATTAATGCTGCCCTACACCGGCACCTTTGCAGCACTTGGCACAGCGATCGAGAATGGCTTTCGACTCCACTTGAATGAACAAGGCGGCAAGCTCGGTGGCCGAGAGGTCGAATTGGTCAAAGTCGATGACGAATCAGATCCGGCCAAAGCGACTGACAACGTCAATAAGCTCATCAAGCGCGATAATGTTGATGTGCTTATTGGAACCGTGCACTCGGGCGTTGCTATGGCAATGGCCAAAGTCGCCAAAGATAGCGGGACGATTCTCATAGTGCCCAATGCGGGTGCTGACGCAGTCACCGGCCCGATGTGCGCACCAAACATTTTTCGCTCCAGTTTTAGTAACTGGCAGCCCGGTTATGCCATGGGCGAAGTGATGGCGAAAAAAGGGCATAAGCGCGTTGTGACCATCACGTGGAAATACGCCGCAGGCGATGAGTCGGTCCGGGGATTTAAAGAAGCCTATGAGAAAGGTGGCGGCAAGGTCATCAAAGAGTTGAGCCTACCCTTCCCCAATGTTGAGTTTCAAGCCCTGCTAACAGAAATCGCAGCAACCAAGCCAGATGCGGTGTATACCTTTTTTGCCGGTGGTGGCGCCGTAAAGTTTGTCAAAGATTATGCTGCTGCAGGTTTGAAAAAATCGATTCCCCTCTATGGAGCTGGATTTCTCACCGATGGCACGCTTGAAGCGCAGGGCGCCGATGCGGATGGGCTCTTCACCACACTGCATTATGCGGACAGCCTTGCTAGTGCACGAGACAATGCCTTCCGACTTGCCTACGCGAAAACCTTCAAACTACAGCCCGATGTTTACGCCGTCCAAGGCTATGACGCTGCACAAATGCTAGGGGTTGGGCTCAACGCTGTTAAAGGCGACATTAGCAAAAAGGCCGAGTTCGCTGCAGCACTCAAGAATGCAAAAATTGACAGTCCAAGGGGCGTCTTTACCTTGGGCAAAAGCCATAACCCGGTACAAGACATTTACTTGAGACAAGTGGTGGGCAAGGAAAACAAAGTCATCAGCGTGGCCTCCGCAAAAGCCATAACCCGGTACAAGACATTTACTTGAGACAAGTGGTGGGCAAGGAAAACAAAGTCATCAGCGTGGCCTCCAAAGGGCTTGCTGATCCCGGTCGCGGCTGCAAGATCTAAGCAAGCTTAATCGCATTATCACGCCGCAGCCTGCCATTGGAGTTTTTCATGGACTTTTCGATTTTTCTCATCCAGTGCTTAAACGCACTTCAGTATGGTCTGCTACTTTTTTTAGTCGCATCGGGACTAACACTGATTTTCGGGATTATGGGAGTGATCAATCTGGCTCATGGAAGTTTTTACATGATCGGTGCGTACATGGCCTTTGGTCTTGCACCGATCGTGCAAAGCAGCTTCGGCGGCGGCTTTTTTGCCACCTTGCTCGTCGGTCTCTTTCTTGCGATTGTGCTTGGCTATTTTCTTGAATGGGCTTTTTATAGCTATCTTTACGAGCGCGAGCATTTGCAACAAGTACTCATGACCTATGGCCTTATTTTAGTGTTTGAGGAATTACGAAGTCTCATCATCGGTGACGATGTGCACGGCGTTAGCGCTCCCGATTTTTTGTCGGGCTCTATCGCCTTGGGCGATACGATGACTTATCCGGTTTATCGGCTTTTCATGAGTGCCGTCTGTATTTTGCTTGCGATCGGCATGTACTTGGTATTCACCCGAACAAGACTTGGCATGATGATCCGAGCTGGTAGTAGCAACCGGGAAATGGTGCAATCGCTAGGCGTTGATATTCAATTTTTATACCGTGTCGTGTTTGCCGCTGGTGTTGCGATAGCAGCCTTTGCCGGCATGGTTGCCGCCCCCGTCTCTTCGGTCTACCCCAACATGGGCAGTCAAGTGCTAATCATATGCTTTGTTGTTGTGGTGATTGGCGGCATTGGCTCCATACGTGGGGCATTACTCGCCGCACTATTGATTGGCTTTGTGGATACCTTCGGCAAAGTCTTGCTACCACAAGCCTCTGGCGTTCTGGTTTATGTCTTGATGGCCTTGATTTTGCTCTGGAAGCCTCAAGGGCTCTTCAAAGCTGGGTAATCCCGCCCACACCGAATAACTAGGCTCATACCATGCCATCCAAGCCGTCAGCCGCCTTTGTTTTCGTGCTCGCTTTTTTTGCGACCCTAGCGCTTTATCCGCTTGTCGGTGGCAAGTTTGGTGTTGATCTCGTCACGAAAATTATGATTTACGCAATTTTTGCCTTAAGCCTTGAATTGCTCGTGGGCGGCACCGGGCTCGTCTGTTTCGGTCAGGCGGCATTTTTCGGCATCGGTGCCTACGCCACCGTCTTGCTCTCACCCTCCAGCGATCCAGCAGGTCTTGCGCTATGGGTGTTTGCAATTTTGGCGGCATCGATTTATGCCTTTGTTGTCGGCGCATTATCACTGCGCACATCGGGTGTGTACTTCATCATGGTCACCCTGGCATTTGCACAAATGGCTTACTACGTCGTTCACGATACCCCGCTTGGGGGCGGCACTGATGGTATTTATTTATATATCAAACCGGTTTTTGGCCCCTTTGATCTGGATCAACCGAACACGCTTTATTTTGTAACTTTATTGAGTTTGATCGCTGTGTTTGTCTTTTTAGCGCGGCTGTCAGTTTCACGCTTTGGTCGCGCACTGGCTGGCATTCGGGTTAACGAACAACGCATGCGAGCCACTGGCTTTTCGACCTATCCCTACAAACTTGCAGCCTTCACCATCTCAGGTGGCCTCGCTGGTCTTGCAGGCTTCTTGTTTGCCGTGAAGGACGGTTTTGTCAACCCCGAAATGTTAAGTTGGCACTTATCGGGCGCGGTGCTGATCATGATTATTTTGGGTGGCATTGGACATCTTCGTGGCGCACTCATCGGCGCGTTCGCCTTTGCACTGCTACAGGAATTATTTAAATCAGAAGCTATTTTCGGTGCATTTGCCAAGCACTGGCACCTAGGGCTTGGCCTTAGCATCATCGCGAGCGTTGCCTTGCTGCCTCGTGGGCTGGTTGGTGTCCCTGCGCAGTTACAAGAACGTTTATGGGGGCGATCCTCGCGTCGGGCTCAAAGCTTGGGAGATACCGATGTCAGTCACTGAGGCGATCGCCAATCGATCTGAGGTGTTAATTCGTTGCGAGGCGCTAACCCGTCAGTGGGGTGGCTTGATTGCAGTCAATCAGGTGTCTTTGGACTTTTGTCTTGGTGCGGTTCACGCGGTCATTGGCACCAATGGCGCGGGGAAGTCCACACTGATCAATATGCTTTCTGGCGAGATCGCTCCGTCTTCAGGATCGATTTATTTAAAGTCTGAGAACATCACCGCATGGTCACAGCCACGCCGTGCCCAAGCCGGCTTGGGACGCAGCTACCAACGCAATACGATCTTCCCGAGCTTCAGTGTGCTCGAGAATTGCAGGCTTGCCGCGCAGTCAAGAACACCCAAGCCATGGCACTGGTGGCAATCTGCCTCGAGCTGCGCGCAAAGCCTGGCTGCGGCCCGCCAAGCGGCTGAGCTCGCAGGCCTTCAGGACTGGCTAGACCAAACGGCTGGTCTTTTAAGTCACGGCCAGAAGCGACAGCTTGAAATCGCCATGTGTTTGGCAGGCCACCCGAAGGTCTTATTGCTCGATGAACCGCTTGCCGGCATGGGGGCAGAAGAGACCGATCGCATGCTCACATTGCTTGAAAAGCTTAGGCAGGATCATGCGATCTTATTAGTAGAACATGATATGGATGCCGTCTTTCGCATTGCCGATCAAATCACTGTGATGGTTAATGGCTCAGTGATCGCTTCAGGCACACCCGAAGAGGTCCGAAATAATACCGAGGTGCAGGCC
>VGHV01000115.1 GCA_016868095.1 Betaproteobacteria bacterium | reverse complement strand
CCCAGTAAAAGATATTCCATGAGCGCCTTCTGAATATGGAGGCGGTTTTCCGCTTCGTCCCATACAACTGACTGTGGGCCGTCAATGACATCAGCACTCACTTCTTCGCCACGGTGGGCAGGCAGGCAATGCATGAACATTGCATCGGGCCTTGCAACAGCCATCATTTCTGCGTCGACTCGCCAGTCGGCAAATGCCTGCTTCCGAACGTCGTCCTCGGTCTCAAAGCCCATCGACGTCCACACATCGGTACAGACAAGGTCGGCATCCTTGGCAGCCTGCATAGGATCGTCGAAGTGCTTGTATGCACTGGCCTTGACACCTGCGAGCGAGGCATCAATGGCGTAACCAGGCGGTGTTGAAATGTGTAGGCTGAAATCGAGTAGTTCAGCCGCTTGCGCCCAAGTATTTGCCATATTGTTGCCATCGCCAATCCAGGCAACGCTTGCACCCTTGATGCTTCCACGCTTTTCCACCCAGGTGAAAATGTCGGCTAAAACCTGGCAGGGGTGGAACTCATTGGTGAGTCCATTGATGACCGGTACTCGTGATCGCGAGGCGAATCGCTCGATGATTGATTGCTCGTAGGTGCGAATCATAACGATATCGCACATGCGCGAAATCACCTCGCCCGCGTCTTCAACCGGTTCGCCGCGACCGAGCTGCGAGTCGCGCGTATTGAGATAAATCGCAGCGCCACCGAGTTGATGCATGCCTGCCTCGAAAGACAGGCGTGTTCTGGTACTGGCCTTCTCGAAAATCATCACTAAAGTTCTATCACTCAGTACGTGATGAGGGTCATATCGTTTAAATTTTTCTTTAATTAAGGCGGTACGTGAGAATAAGTACTGCAACTCGTCGACACTGAGATCGTTGAATTGCAAAAAGTGCTTGATGGCATGGGCCATGAGAAATACTCCTCGTTTCTGCTCAGTGATTTGCTTGCAGGTGCTGCCTGATGAGTGGCAGCAGACGCTCGAGCAGATAATCCACATCGCGTTGATCGAAGATTAAGGGGGGGAGCAAACGCACAACGGTATCGGCAGTCACGTTAAATACGATGCCTTGTTCAAGCCCTTGCTTCACAAGTACCCCCGCGGGCCTGTCGAGCTCGATACCAAGCATTAGCCCTCGTCCGCGTATGTCAATCACCGATTGCTGACCAGAAAGCCCGTCGCTCAGTCGTTCGTGCAAATAAGCACCAACGCGCTGAACATGCTCGAGCAATCCTTCATTTTCAATCGTTTGCAGGGTTGTGAGCGCCGCGCGCATCGCAAGCGGGTTGCCGCCAAAGGTCGTGCCATGGTTGCCGGGCTTGAAGGTTTCTGCTGCTACGCCACGTGCGACCACTGCACCCACAGGAACACCCGAGGCAAGACCTTTCGCAAGTGGCATGACGTCCGGAACAATCTCAGCCCATTGATGCGCAAACCACTTACCGGTTCGGCCCAGGCCGCATTGCACTTCGTCGATCATTAGCAGCCATCCCTGGCGATCACAGATCTGGCGCAAACCCTTTAGGTAATCAAGCCTTGCGGGGTTGATGCCACCTTCGCCCTGGATCGCCTCAATAAAAATTGCGCAAACCTTTGGCCTATCGCGAGCAATTTGCTCGATAGCGCCAAGATCATTGAGTGGGGCCCGGACAAATCCTTCAACTAGCGGTTCAAAACCCTTTTGGACCTTTTCATTGCCAGTTGCCGATAAAGTGGCAAGCGAGCGTCCGTGAAAAGCTTTTTCATAGACGACGATCTCGGGTCGGTCAATACCGCGGTTGTGTCCGTAAAGTCTTGCAATTTTTATAGCTGCTTCGTTCGCCTCTAATCCTGAGTTACAGAAAAAAGCATTATCCATCCCGGAAATACGGGTCAAGAAGCTGGCCACCTCATGTTGCAATGGAATTCTAAAAAGATTAGAACTATGGATAATCTTGTTGATTTGATCGCTGAGTGCGGCGACCAAGCCCGCGTGCGCATGGCCAAGCGTGTTGACGGCGATACCCGATAAAGCGTCGAGATAACGTCGTCCCTGCTCATCGTAAAGCCAAACACCCTTGCCGTAGGCAAAAGCAATGGGTAGCTGTGCATAGGTTGTCATCAGGGCGGATGCTTGGCTCATGGTGTCTTGCGCCTCGGTCGCGGCGTCCAGAAATTGTTGTGTAAAGCTCGCATTCTATAATCGCGGCATGTGTCAGGCTGATGATCGTTGAATGTTTCCACTTGAAACCAAGCCCTCGTTCCACATCTTGGGACTCACTCGGGACCAACGTGTTTTTCGGCCTTCTGACTGGGCAGAACGGCTTGCGGGCATCATGGCCCAATTTCGCGACGACCAAGGATCGGCAAAAGACCGTGCATTACCTATGGAATCAGGCCCAAGTACGGCTTATTCCTCACTGGTCCTACCAGTCTTTGTCGCGCATCCGGGGCACGCACAAGGGGATTCAGACCATGTTGCTAGCCTGCGGGCTGTACTCGTAAGCGGAAGGCTCTATGGCGTAGAGCCTCTAGCCTATGAGTTTTTGCAGCAATTCGCTATCGATAACGACCTCATCACCCAAACCCTTGACGGGCCGGTTGACTGATCACTTGACGCGGTTGCGGTACTCGCCCGTACGCGTGTCGATCTCGATTTTGTCGCCGATCTCAACGAAGGCAGGCACTTGCACTTCGAATCCCGTGGGCTTTACGCGTGCTGGCTTCATCACCTTGCCAGAGGTATCACCGCGCACAGCAGGCTCGGTGTACTCGACCTCTCGTACTAAGCCGGTTGGCAGTTCGACAGAAATCGCACGTCCGTTGTAGAAAATAACCTCACAGGGCATGGCATCGTCGAGGTAGTTTAAGGCGTCGCCCATGCTATCGGCCTCGACTTCGAACTGATTGTATTCAGCGTCCATAAAGACATACATCGGGTCCGCGAAGTAAGAGTAGGTGACCTCCTTCTTCTCAAGGACTAAAACCTCCATCTTTTCGTCGGCTTTAAAGACAGTTTCGGTCCCGGAATTATTCAAGAGATTTTTAAGTTTCATCTTGACCACAGCAGCATTACGGCCCGATTTGTTGTACTCCGCACGCAAGACCACCATCGGGTCTTTGCCCATCATGATGACGTTGCCAGTGCGAATTTCCTGCGCGATTTTCATGGTGACACCCAAAGATTAGCTCAGCAAAGCCTTACATTATAAGCGTTTAGCGCGCTGCGATGCTTGTCAATCATGTGACAAAGACCTTGGTCGAGCCTTGGCAGTCGGTTGCAATAAGCGGCCCAGGCCCGGGCCATCGCCTGCCAGCTTCCTAGCTCCAGGCATAAATTAGTAAAGTCTTTTAAGTCGGGCTCCTCGCCTAGTCCCCAGGCAAGTTGTGCATCGCGCCACAGGGGCCAATGCGGATACTTGCGCAGTTGCTCAGACATGATGTTGAGTAGCGATTGGAGCTTGGCGCGCATGGTCGCAAGCTCTTGGGGGTAGGGCTGCCAAAGCCATGGGATACCGCTTCGCATCGCTTGCACCCAGCTGTCCTCGCCGCGTACAAAAAGTAGCTCACAACTCAACATGGTGTGATCCCATGCTATCTGAGTGCAGGGGGCGAGCGTCTTGAATTGGATCTGAGCGAGCGTCTTGAATTGGATCCGAGCTTGGCCGACTTCGTCATGCTGCTCACACGAAGTTGTTGTAACGCAAGTAGTTGGCCTTGCTGTTTGCCAATGGTTGGCTAGGTCCTCAGTGGTCAAAAGATCGATGGGCAGGTTTAGCGCATGCAGCCAAGTCATCAGTGGTGCGTGCTTATAGACGTAGGCAAAGACTCTGAGTGCTGATGTTTGAGCTTGATTTGATGGCAACAAAGATGGCGGGTCACCCGGCAAACCACCGGTTTTTTCGCCGAAACCCGGGAAGTAGAATTGTTGGATGAGTCCATCGGGCTTATAAGAACTGAGTCCATGAAAGTCCTCGACCCAGGGCTCTGCGCTCAGATAGTCCAAGTGAATCCACAAGGTCTTGGGCAGGGCGGGGTTTTTGCGTTGAAGCTCAAGCTGACGCCTCACGCCAAGGGGCAGGTCGCAACCAAAGGCGCAAAGGATCACTTCGGGCACATGCTGAAGGTATGCCTCGTCTGTGGGCCAGGCATGCCAGTCGACACGGTCGACTTGCGGGTCGATGAGCAACCGAGCCTTGTCGGCCTGATTGCAGAAGATGTGCAGATCCCAATCGCCTAATGCTTGTAGCGATCGCGCTAGGCGCAGACAAACGCCGATATCGCCCAGGTGGTCGATCACCTGGCAAAACATGAAAACCTTGAGTTTTTTCAAGCGTGCTTCTCAAGGCTCATGCTCAGTGCCTTTGGCTGATCCGAACAAAGCGTCGAGTTGTGCGCGGGTGCCCGCTTTGCTGACCGAAGCTGCTTTGCGTTCGGGGTATTCCTCGGCAATTCGGTCTTCCCAGTAACTCGCGGGATTGGGTGATGCGCAAAGTCGCTCCCAAACGGCGCCAGGTACGGCGCGGTAGACACGAACGTTGCCGTTATTGAAACTGAGTTCGAGTTGTTTTTCGCTAGGGTCGTAGCGCGCTTCGCGAATCGCCCCGCTGTTGAAACGCTTTTGCGGCATGAATGAAACTCCTATGGTTTTTCCAGCCTTGCTTTGACTTGAGCTCGGGCATGATGTGGGAAGGAGGAACGACAACATGTTATCAATCATCGAAAGTCTTGCCCTACTTCGTGAAGCGAAGACCACTAGCGTTGACTTGATCGCGAAATGTGGGAAGGAGGAACGACAACATGTTATCAATCATCGAAAATCTTGCCCTACTTCGTGAAGCGAAGACCATTAGCGTTGACTTGATCGCGAAAGCGAAAGAGGCTGCTCAAAACCACGCCGTATTAAACGCAATCGCCTGGGTCGATTGGGAACTTGCAGAGCAAACCGCAAGGACCATGGACGATCAGCGGCGAGCATCGGCTGGTGGCAGTGAAATTCCCTTGGGGCCCTTACATGGCATTCCCATAACGATCAAGGATTTGTACCAAGTAAGGGGTACGCCTTTGATGGCTGGTACGCGCGCGGCTTTGCCCGAGCTGGGTATGGACGAAGCAATTGCCGTGTCACGTTTGCGGGAAGCGGGAGCGCTCATTTTTGCCAAGACCAACATGCATGAGATTGCACTGGGCGCGACAGGCGAAAATCAATGGACGGGCGACGTCTTAAATCCCTTCGATCACGCGCATCAAGCCGGTGGTTCTTCGAGTGGTGCAGGCGCTGCAACCGCGGTTGGGATTGGCTTTGCCGGACTTGGCTCCGATACTGGGGGCTCGGTGCGCATTCCGGCTGCGTTTTGCGGGCTCGCGGGTTTTAAGCCAAGCTTTGGCGCCATTCCATTGGCCGGTGCGCTGCATTTGAGTTGGACCTGCGATCACGCGGGCCCACTTGCCAGGACGACTGCCGATTGCGCCTTGCTCTACGAGGTTATGTCGCAGCGTAGTGCTGCACATGGTGCTGTGGGGCGAACGCCTTGTTTTGGAATTCCGCAAGACTGGCTCGCACCGCGACTTGCTGATGATGTGTCGCAAGCCTTCGAGCGGCAAGTGGCAGACCTGCGCGCAAAGGGAGCAGAAATCCGCGAGGTCAAACTGAAAGCAGTGCTTGATCGTGCCTGGGCTTGTTATAGCGCGATCGTAAGACCGGAGGCGGCTTGGATCCATCGGGCTGTTCTCGCCCACGGAGGTGAGGGGTTTTCCGAATCGGTGCTCAACCCGATGAAGCTTGGCGAACAAATGTCGGCATTGCAGTATGTCGATGCGATGCAAGAACGCGAGGCTGTTCGGCGCGACTTACACGCCTGTCTTGCTGACTTAGATGCCCTCATCATGCCCACAACCGCGGTTGCGCCACCGCGTCGCGGTCAAACCACCGTGTCAGTGGCCGGGGGAACCATGCCAGTGCGCGATGCCGTCCTGGGCCAGACAGCAGCCTTTAGCATGGTGGGTTTGCCTACCTTAACCATTCCCTTTGCTCGCAGCGGCGTATTGCCGCTCGGTCTGCAAATTGTCGGTCGCGCACAGGCCGATGCGCTTGTGCTCGCGCTCGGCAGTTGGCTCGAATCCCAGGGCGTTGGCTTACCCGACTAGTATCAGCCGATACGGCATGGGCCGAATCGACATCGGCCGGTACTGCATCAGCCGATACGGCGTGGGCCGAATCGACATCGGCCGACGCTCATTAACGAGGCGCCATCCGGATTGCACCATCAAGCCGGATGGTCTCGCCATTGAGCATGCAGTTTTCCACAATGTGTTTGGCCATTTGCGCATATTCATCGGGTCGACCAAGGCGTGGCGGGAAGGGCACCTGACGGCCAAGCGATGCTTTAGCGTCTTCAGGCAAGGCAGCGAGCAGCGGTGTTTCGAAGAGCCCAGGCGCAATCGTCACCACGCGAATACCGTCGCGCGATAAATCGCGTGCAATCGGCAAGGTCATCCCGACAATGCCACCCTTGGAGGCTGAGTAGGCGGCTTGCCCAATCTGACCGTCATAGGCCGCAACCGAAGCGGTGTTGATAATCACACCGCGTTCGCCTTCGGCATTGGGCGTATTGCTCACCATGGCGGCAGCGGCCAGGCGAAGCATATTAAAACTTCCAATCAGATTGACGTTGACGACACGAATGAAATGATCAAGCGGATGCGCACCGTCTTTGCCAACGGTTTTCATCGCCTTACCGATGCCTGCGCAATTGATCAGACAAGACAGGCTGCCCATGGTCTTTGCTGCATCAACAGCCGCGTGCGCGTCGCTTTCTGAGCTGACGTCACAGCTCATAAAGCGTGCCTTGGGGCCAAGACTGCTAGCAAATGCTTCACCTAAGGCCGCGTTGACGTCGGCGATCAACACCGAACCGCCTTGATCAACCCACATCTTCGCGCTTGCGCCACCCAAACCCGAGGCGCCCCCGGTAATCAGTGCAACATGACCTTCGATTTGCATAGCTATCCCTTCCCTTGTTGTTTAAAGACCCGTCAAAGTTGGAAGTTTAGCCTCGCTTGTTAAACTTGCAGCTTACAAATCAAGAACATTGGAGACCAAGCGATGAGCAACAAACACCATGAAAAATTTGGGGAAGCGACCGATCCTATCCATCATGAGGATTTGGACTGGGTATCCGATGCCATGTGGGCTCGACGCAAGCATCTCAAAGCGCTTGGCTCAATGGCTAGCCTTGCTGCCGTTCCCGCCATCGGATTGACCGGTGCAAACGCGCGTGCCCAAGCACTTGAAAAGACAAAAGTTTCAATAGCGGTTGGCGGTAAGGCTTCCTTTTATTACTTGCCGCTTTCGATCGCTGAGTTCAAAGGTTTTTATAAAGCCGAAGGCCTTGATGTCGAGATCAGCGATTTTGCGGGTGGCTCAAGAGCGCTTGCAGCGGTGGTTGGCGGATCGGCCGACGTGGTGTCGGGTGCCTACGAACACACCATCAATCTGCAGCAAAAAGGCCAGATGTTTCAAGCCTTCGTCTTGCAGGGTCGTGCGCCACAAATGGCCATTGGCGTATCCAGTAAAACCATGGC
>VGHV01000114.1 GCA_016868095.1 Betaproteobacteria bacterium | reverse complement strand
AAAAGAGCGTGACTTATCACATCACCTTGGGCGTAAAAAGGCCAGCCCACTCGGAAATCGATCCATCGCAGCTTTGACTGCCAACGCTCAAAGCATTCTGCGGTGATGCTACGGAGCAAAAGATTCGACTTAGGCGACGGGCGGTCCCCGTAGGGCATACGAACACACTGACAAATCAGCAGCCGCTTAAAGCTGCGGGGAAACAAAATGAAGCGGTGCGCAGTTCAGGCGCAGCTTCGTACGTGTCCATGGCCCGGTTAGGCGACTTTAACAGCTTGCATCATCGCTTTGGATGCTGCTGAGAAGTAGGCGAGGGCACGTTTGGTCGGTGTAATCATCCGCTTGCGTGTATCGGTCGCAGATTCCTCGAAGCTCACGAGATCGGCGTCCTTGAGTTGGTGCAAACGCTTGTGAATCGTGGCGGGTGAGGCAACTTCACGCATTTGCATCAACTGGCGTACCGATAAGGCTTCACCTTCATGCCAGTGCTGTCCGATCAAGACGAGCAAAGCTACATGATCGGGCGATAACTCTTCGAGCCCTTGTGATGTAGTCGCTTTTTGCAAAAGCGATTGGTAGTGAAAATAAAGATCAACTTGGTTTTGATTCGACTTCGTGGCCATGGCACAGGCCTCCTCTTAGGGAAGGGTCAAGGGCAAGCAAACAGGTAAACTGTCAGCGCAACCGTTAATGTTTGTTAAAGATTATAACTCAAAGACTATAATAACCGATACGATTATGTGCGACATCGCACAGTAAGTCTAGTATCAATAAGACAACTTGGTGCAAATTGTTGTGATTTAGCCTTGTACAGGCGTTTTGAGGCGTAGAAGTATCGAATAAATTGACTAAATCAGCCGCCAATTAAGGGTGGTGCCCGCTTTGGCCAGGTCGGCTTGGTCCAATCCACTTTTCCTTTGGTATGCGACTGGGTCGCAAGCAGTTGTGCGCCACGTTCTGTCGGGTGAATTTTATTGCGTTGCTTTTCTTCAATGATCATCAGGTGATCTTTATAAAGCCTCGCAAGTTCGCGCATCGCATCTGCTGGTTTGGCCTTGGCCGGAAGAAGCCAGAATACTTGATCAGCCTCGATACCTGCTCGTAGTTTTTTTAAATTGTCCAGCGCCTCGTTTTCAAGCGACTGGCTCGGTGAGTCATAAGTCCCAAGACTGATGACCACAGTTTTCGCTGCAAATTTCACACCGTTTTCTCGAATCCAGCGATCGGTGGGAGCATTTGCCTGCGTCTTCTTCACGCATTCGGGGCGAAATTGCTTAATGCCTTCGGCGATTTCATCACCAAGAATGAGACAGTCCATCATAGTGTCGTCGATCTCAAAGAGCGGGGTTGCGTGAAATTTGTTCGGTTAGCAGACCCGTATTCAAACACAATCTTAGGCGATTCGAACATGGTGCTAGACGATTCAAACAATGTCCTAGGCGATTCGAACATCGTCTCAGGCGACTAGCCATGCTAAGCCCTAATCGACTTTACCGATGCGGCGTACGACTTCGGCGAGCGCCTTGGCGTCCTCGGCCCAAAACTGGGCAAACTCGGGTGCATCAAGATATTGGATAGGGCTGCCAGCGCTCGTAATGGCTGCCTGTACTTTCGGGTCGAATGCTGCTTGTTTGGCCGCCTGCCTCAGTTGGTTGATGACCATCGGCGGTGTTTCCGAAGGCACAAAAATCCCAGACCATTGTGAAAAATGGATCGGTATGCCGAGTCCGTCAAGACTTGGCACATCGGGCATGCTTTGCAGAGGCTCTTTACCCCAATGGGCAAGAACCCTCATCTTGCCTGCCTTCACGTGCGAGAGAATCGAGGCTGGGCCGGTTGCCACGAGATTAATTTCGCCACTGAGAAGCCCAAGCACTGCGGGTCCTGCGCCCTTGTAGGGCACATGGGTCATCTTCAGGTCACGTGCGAGTTTGAGCATCTCCATGGGCACGTGCATCGTCCCATAATTACCCGAGGATCCGAAGTTGAGTTTGCCTGGATTATCTTTTGCATAACGTTCAAAAGATGCGTAGTTTTTGTATGGTGCGTCTGCGGCAACGGCTAAGACGGTTGGATCGGCGGTAATTCTTGCAATGGGCCGCAGTTGTTGGAGATTGAAGGACGGGGGTCTGCCGAGGACTTCGTCGGCGACCGGGATGGTCGAGATCGACACAAGCGCCATCAGCAAGGTGTAACCATCGGGCTTTGCCCTTGCAACATGGGACATGCCAATCGCACCACCTGCGCCCGCTCTATTTTCAACGACGACCGACTGTCCGAGTGCTCGGCTCATTGCCTCGGCGATCGGTCGACCGACGGTATCTGCGACACCCCCTGGAGGAAATGGCACGACCATGGTGAGTGCGCGTGACGGAAAGCGATCGCTTTGTGCCTTAGCCTCGGTCAGCATGCCCGATGCGGTCATAGCTGCAAGCGTAGTGGCGGTACTAGCGTGTGTGCCTGCATCGCGACCGATAGCGCGCACGCTGAGTGCAGTAATCCCTCGAATAGCCCCAAAGGTCTGTAGGGACCGCTCTGCGGAACGTCGGATGAAGTAGCGTCTCACTGGAGAACCCCTTTTGTTATCAGGTCAACGAGACGATCCTACCAAGCTTTTGTTGAAGACGGTCGCATGACCCATCTGAATCTTGGTGGTAGGCCGTGCTGGATTCGAACCAGCGACCAACGGATTAAAAGTCCTATCCCCATGGATCTTCCTGGATGTTCTTGGACTATCTCGCTTTAGTAAAGTCTTGAATTAAATGGATATTTTGTATAAGATTATCCAAAGAGATTTAGATTCATCTTTACATAAACGGGCACCAAACGGGCACCATAAATCTTGAGGTGTAGGTATGAGTAAGCAGCAAACTGCCCACCAGCGAATCATGGCAGCAGAGATCGGTGCTTTTACAACACTTCAGAAAGTACTGCCAACTGGGTCCTTACAAGCGCGTAGGCTTCGTGACGGCAGCATCTCGTTGTACTGGCGTTACACCTTCGCAGGCCGGCGAGACAGGCATGTAATTGGTCGATACGATCCGCAGCTTTCGCCTAAGCAGCTTTCACCCAAAGACGGGGCCTTCAGTCTTGCAGGAGCGATGCAAGAAGCAATGAGGTTTGCCAGCTTGCATCATTCAAACCTGGCCGCGGGAGGGTTAAAAGGTCTCATTCAGGCCGAAGACGAGGCAAAGCTGGTCGCGGCGCAGGAAAAGGAAAGGCGTCGGGTAGCAACCCTAAAAGCACTGTTGACGAGTTATGTTGACTGGCTAATAAAGCAGAATCGCGTGAGTCACCGCGACACGGCAAGCATCATTCGCAATCACATCTTTACCCCCTGGCCAGAACTTTCCGAACAGCCCGCCTGTGACATCAAAGCCGAGCAAATCGCAGATGTCCTCAGACTAATTGTTCAAAAGGGATTCGGACGGACCTCAAACAAGGCTCGGGCGTACATCGCTGCTGCCTATCAATTAGCGCTCAGGGCACCTGTCGATCCCACTGTACCCGCCAATTTCAAGCAATTTGGGGTCGTAAGTAATCCGGCCTCGGCAATACCGGCAAACGCTGCATTGAACAAATCTGATAGGAATCCGCTAAGCGCTGCTGAACTTAGAGCCTACTGGGGAGTGGTTGACAAAATTAAAGGTCAAAAAGGGGGGGTCTTAAAGTTACATTTACTTAGTGGGGGGCAGCGAATCGAGCAGTTGCTGCGGCTAAAAGCGGAGGATGTGAAGCAGGATCATCTCGTCTTGTGGGACATTAAGGGTCGTCCAGGTCGAGAGCCTCGGCCCATTGATTTACCCTTGTTGCCCTGGATTCGTGAGGCGCTTGCAGAAGCCCGTTGTACCTGCAAAAACGGGTTCTTCGTGCTGAGCACGGACAGCGGTGCGACGCACATTGCAAATACAACGCTTAACGAATGGGCCAATCAAGCTGCAGTCGAGGCTGGTATCGAGAAGTTTGAGCCAAAACGCATAAGGAGTGGCGTTGAGACCCTACTAGCCTCAAAGCGTGTTAGTGAAGGCCTTCGCGGAAGATTACAGTCCCATGGCGTCACTGGCATTCAAGCGCGACATTACGATGCACACGATTATTTGACAGAAAAAGCCGAGGCGTTGGAAGTTCTCTACCAGGCACTTTGTCAAGAGCCAGCAGTCGTTATTGAACTTCGCAAGCGGGTTGGAGGATTCGATCTTTGATCATACTTCATTGGAATTCTTGATCAGCACATTGCCAGTGTAAATGTACAAGTGGATTAAACAGTATATATTTAGAACTTTGGATTAAGTATAAATATTATTGCAAAAGTTCTGGCTGCATAACAGTATTCACATGTTGACAGCTGAACGATTTTGCTTAGATAATGAATAAGACGGTGTGGTGAGAGCCAAAGAAGTGCAAAGCTTCTGAAAGGCTGAGAACCGAAGACACCTCGTCGGCCGACCACAGTCATAAAAGCGCACAAGCTTGCCGCATAGCAAACAAGCAAACTCTTAAGCAAACCCAATCGCAAAATTAGCCCGCAGTTGCCTGCGGCTTCTTACGCTTCTGACATGTTTGTCGAGGAGGTTTTATGGTTGGCAATTTCAACAGTGCTCAGATTTGGCGAATGAAAAATCTTACTTCAATAGTCCGATTGAGTCGTTCTAATATCTACAGTCAAATCAAAAATGGGACATTTCCACCACCTATTCTTTTGGGGAAAAGATGCGTTGGATGGCTGCAAAGCGACATTGAAGAATGGGCTGCTTCAAAGCGAAGCGCCATAACTCAAGATAGTCGTGAAAAGATTGGGGCGTCTCATGGCTAAGCCCAAACGCAAAAGACCTCCTCCAGCGTACCAAGAATATGCAAGCGATTTGCTCGCAAACATCGACTATCGCTCAATGACCTTGGAAGAGCGAGGCTTGTTCCACACCCTACGGCTTGAGTGCTGGGTTAACGGGAAAGTTCATTCTGATTGTCGGCGCTTAGCAGTAATGCTGAACATACCGGAGGCGTCAGTTGAAAGAGCATTAACGCCACTCGTAGAAGGAAAATTTAAGATCGTTGGAGACTGTTATGTATCTGAAGAACTTGAGAACTACCGAGAAGAGTTATTGGATCGGCATGGTCGTATGGCTGCAGGTGGCTCAGTGGGTGGAAGGCGTACCCAACAGCATCACCGAGAGAATCGGGACAGGGTTCAAGGGGGGCTTAAGCCTCTGAGTGGAGATGAGGTGAGTCGAGGTGAGTTGAATGGAGTTGGGCTTGCAAGGGGCAGCGATAACAAGGAACAAAGCGAATGGCTTAGCAGTTACCAGCAAGAAGAAGCTACGCAACGCAGGCAAGGGGCAAAGTACAACAATTGATCCACAGCCAGGCGGTAATCAGATGGTTGAATTAAGTTTGCTTAAGAAATTTTTGTCATTCAGGAGGTCGTATGAAACCTGAAATAACACGGGATGAACAGGGCCGTTGGATGGTGGGTGCCAGTGGTAACCCTCTTGGCCGACCCTCGGGGACTGGTCATGTGGCAAGGCTCAGAGCCGAGTTAGCACAACAACTGCCGGGCATTATTGAGTCATTGGTTCGGCAAGCGAAAGCTGGTGACATCGGAGCAATCCGAGTGGTGCTGGATCGCGTGATTCCACCATTAAAGGCCGTAGACGCGCCCCTAAGCCTTCAATTGCCCGAGGGTGGCTTTACAACCCAGGGACGCGCAATCGTTGCCTCAGCGGCCTCTGGTGAAGTGTCAGCGCAAGAAGCTGCTCAACTTGTTGCTGCCATCTCGAACTTAGCTAGGGTCGAGGTTCTGGACGAACTCGAAAGGAAGGTACAGCGCCTTGAGCAGGCTTGAACGCCGCATAGCGGCCCTCGAATCAAAAACGAGAAGCCGCTGCGGCGAGTGCGTCAATAAGCCGTGTCCCAGCGATCTGAATTGCCCGTTAGTTCTATTTGATGAACTGATTCAAGAAGCAGAACGGCGGCGTCAGATCGGTGACCGAGAGTTCGCATGCAGAGTAGTCGAAACGCTCGGAATCAAGTAACCAATTGTGCTGTCGTTCAAATTTGTTGGCTATTGGGCCGCAAGCTGCAAATCACCCACCCGGCGGCACCCACGGTACATACTCCACACCTGTGGCGATGATGGGTTCAATAGCAGCCTTGTTTTCGGCGGATTCCGAAAAATAAACAAATAAATCAGATCGTGATGCAGCCTTGGCATCAAGCACACCCACCCAGTAGGTATAGCCTTCATCGGTCTTGCCTGTGATCGGATCAGGTGTCAGTGGGTCTCTTCCGAGAGCGTTCTTATAAAGATTGCGGATGTAGGTGGCGTTATCGACATCAGCACCATACTTTGCCTTGAACTCAGGGCTTTCCACAAAGGTCTTCGCTACGTCAAGCAAGAAGGGATTCTTCTCGGGCGAAAGATTGGGGTTTAGGTATTGCTCAAGGGCCGATATCCAGTAGCCCAAGCCACCAAGATCAGGGTCACGCGCAAAGGCTGCTTTATAGAGCCGGTAGGCGACGGCTGGTGTTCCGGCAACATCAAGAGTGACTTCTGTTTGTACTAAGTTTTGATAGCCTGTAACTGAAGCTTTAGCAAACTCAAGCTTTTCAATATGGCGAAGCTCATCGACATCGCCCGTAGCAAGATCAGTTACTTTCCAGATCGTTATACCGTCTTGAGAAAGCTTCTCTGTTTTATAAGCAGATCGTGCCTTTTCAAAGATGGCTGTATCAATACCATCGCCGCCATTGAGCGTGTCGTCCCCTAAGCTACCGATTAAAGAGTCATTACCATCACCGCCATAGATCGTGTCATTGTCTGCGCCACCATCCAAGGTGTCATTGCCTAGACCGCCATCAACCGTATCGTATCCTGCAGCACTGCTTATGTAGTCTGCCCCGCCTAGACCTGACATAAAGTCTGCAAGCGACGTACCCCTAAGACTTTCGTCACGGTTACGATAGGAAAATAAAAGCTCTTGGTGGTAAACATGCCCGATCCCTTGATCCACATAGAGCGTAACTAAGTTAAAAAGCCCGTTTGGACCGAGCGCAAGGGTGCTGCCGGTGGCTAGTTCCATTCCAGCGTTATTGAATTTGGTGATTTGCTGTGAAAGGAGAGATCTAGCCGTTTCGATGAACTGCCCCGACTGACTTTGCAACAAGAGCGCCGCAGAATTGTGTGTCTCAATGCCCCATGTACTTCCATCTGTGTAAATATCAAGCAATCCGTCGCGATCAATGTCTCTGATAACAGGGGCATAAGAAATCATTGAAATTTTGTTAAACCCGACAAGTAACTCTTCTGTCACGTCGAGAAACTTTGCCGCACCAAGATTTTTAAGGAATTGAATGGAACTCTCATTAGGCCATTGTGTCCCGTCAAACCATTTCCTGCTGAATACAACAACGTCCAACAGTCGGTCATCGTCAAAATCAAAAGCTGCGACACGTACGTCATGGCTCTCTTCTTTCGTTGTTGCTTCATCTTCTAGGATTGGCTTTGGAAGAAGCCCTACTTCTTCCAACATTACTGACGTTCCATCGGTGCCAAGTTTTATTTTTACCAACATTGTGTCAGC
>VGHV01000113.1 GCA_016868095.1 Betaproteobacteria bacterium | reverse complement strand
TTGGCTTGTGATTTAGAGGTCACCTACGCCGAAATCGATGCGCCCCATGGCCACGATGCATTCTTGCTCGATAACCCGCAATACCATCAACTTGTTCGGGCCTACGCCGATCAGATGGCGATCAATCTGGGCTTAAGCTCATGAACAAGCAACCGCTTCGCCCCGATCTTGCCTTGATCGCCGAGTGGATCAAGCCTGGTGCGCGTGTGCTCGATTTGGGTTGTGGTGATGGCTTGTTGCTCGATGTCTTGCAACGCGAGCGCGCCGTGCGCGGCTACGGCGTTGAGATCGACGATCAAGCGCTTTTGGCCTGCGTTAAGCGAGGAGTCAATGTGATCCAGGCCAACATCGAAAAGGGCTTATCGATGTTTGGGCAGGGTCGCTTTGATGTGGTGGTCTTATCGATGGCCATCCAGGCCACCCATCAAACCGAGCAAGTGCTCGCTGAGATGTCGAGCGTGGGGGCACAAGGCATTGTTTCTTTCCCGAACTTTGGCCATTGGTACCACGCCGTGTCCATCTTGCAAGGACGTATGCCGGTCTCTCGCGAAATGCCTTATCAGTGGTATGACACACCGAATTTGCATTTATCAACCCCGGCTGATTTTGAGCAATTGCTCGCCAAACTGGGTCTGGTGGTCTTACAGCGCGCTTTTCTTGCCAATGGTAAAGCGGTCAACTGGTTGGCACCCTTGCGAGCCACCCAGGCGATTTATCGTTTTGCCCGAGCCTGACGAGCCGCTTCAAGCCGTTGTCGAAGCGAGCTTGATCGAACGCTTGCGACAAAGGATTGGCGGGCAGCCTCCGGGTTGAAGCGGTTGAGCGCAAGCGCTGCAAGATCGCGTTTCATGGCGGCAACCACCGCGGCATCATTGGCAAGCTGAGCCCTAACCAAATCAGCTAGTCGATCGCTTAGCGCCTTGATCGATTCATGGCGCTCGTGAAGAAAACCAATGCGTAGCATGTGCTCGTCGTCGATGCTTTGTGCGGTGAGCATGAGCATCGATGCTGCACTCAATCCGAGTCGGTGTACATAGCGACGCAAGCCACCGGGGTAGTAGTGCAAACCGAATCGAGCCGCAGGCATGAACATGCGGCTTTGGAAAAGCCCCAGCCTTAGATCACAACAAAGCGCCAAATCGGTGCCGCCTCCGTAAACGCTGCCATTAAGGGCTGCAATCGTGAGCAAGGGGAGCGATTCGAGGCTATCGAGCATTTGTTCAAAACGATCATCGAGGTCTTGCACAATGGCCTCGATGGTGTAGCCACTACTGAAGGTTTTATCGCCCATGGCCGTGATGACCAGGACGCTCGCATCGTGCAACGAGTCCCAAAAAGCCCGCATGGCATCAACATCGGCCGGATCAAGGCGGTTGTGTTGCTCGGGTCTGGCAAGTACAAGTAGGGCGAGGCCTTGGTGAACAGCGCCCCAGGGCGCACCTTGGCCTGCATGTAAGGGCTTAAAGGACTGCCAATAATCGGCGCTAAAGCCTGAAAGCGTAGGGCATTGATCGGGTGAAGGGATTGGCATCGATCTTACTGAGATAATGACTTAGGGGAGCTTTAAGCTTGCCTGATACTTGCGCGCTTTTCGCGCTTTGTCGGGTTTCCTTCTTTGGTATGGTTTCTGAGTTTTGCATGATTTTGACGGCTTTCGCTCAACGGGGGCGTGATTCGCGCTTCGCCCACGCAAGGCCTCGCTCATTCGGAGAAAGTTGATGACCGATCTCTCACACCCGATGCACGCTGCAAGCCCTGAGGCTGCAGCCTTAAAGCAGCCAGCCGGCAGGGCGCCGCTTCGTTTTGTCACCGCGGCATCGCTCTTTGATGGGCATGACGCCTCCATCAACATCATGCGAAGGATTTTGCAGGCCCAGGGCTGCGAGGTGATTCATTTGGGTCACAACCGCTCCGTGGGCGAGATCGTCGCTTGCGCCTTGCAAGAGGATGTGCACGGTATTGCGGTGAGTTCGTATCAGGGCGGCCATCTGGAGTACTTCAAGTACATGGCCGATCGCTTGAGCGAGGCAGGTGCTGCCCACATCAAGGTTTTCGGTGGCGGTGGCGGGGTTATTGTTGCTGAGGAAATCAGACAGCTGCACCAATGGGGTGTTGAGCGGATTTACTCGCCTGAAGATGGCCAAAAACTTGGCCTGGTCGGGATGATTCAAGACATGATGCGTCGTGCCTCCTGCGATCTTGCTGCGATCGCCCCCAAAGCACATGAGGCGCTCTTACAAAGCGATCGCGCCAAGGCTTTGCGTGCACTTGCCCAAACTCTGACGGCGATTGAAGTTGGGCACTGGGATCTTGAAGCGATGCAGGCTTTGCGTGGGATTGCGGCAGCCAAGGCAGCGAGCACGCCTGTGCTTGGCATTACCGGCACGGGCGGTGCAGGTAAGAGTTCGCTTACCGATGAACTGGTACGTCGGTTTAGGCTCGATCAAGACGATCAATTACGAATCGCCGTGCTCTCGGTCGATCCAACCCGTCGGAAATCGGGCGGTGCTTTGCTGGGCGATCGAATTCGTATGAACGCGATACACCATCCCAATATTTTTATGCGCTCGCTGGCAACCCGCGATGCAGGTAGTGAAATCAGCGCAGCCCTGCCTGATGCGATTGCGGCGTGCCGGGTCGCAGGCTTTGATCTGATCCTGGTTGAAACCTCGGGGATCGGTCAGGGCGATGCGGCGATCGTGCCGCATGTGGACTTATCGCTTTATGTGATGACGCCCGAATTTGGCGCTGCATCTCAGCTTGAGAAAATCGACATGCTCGATTTTGCTGATGTTGTAGCGATCAACAAATTTGATCGCAAGGGCGCTGCTGATGCTTTGCGCGATGTCGCCAAACAATTGCAGCGCAACCGCGAAGCCTTTGACCGAAGCCCCGAACACATGCCTGTTTTCGGAACCCAGGCATCACGTTTTAATGATGACGGGGTCAGTGCGCTTTATCAGCATTTGCGCGAGGTTCTTTGCACAAAGGGCTTGCGCCTTGCCATGCCACAAGGGCGGCTGCCAGCATGCAGCGTTCGCCATTCAAGCATGCAAATGATGATTGTGCCTTCTGACCGTACTCGGTATCTTGCAGACATCGCAGCGAGCTTGCGGGGCTACCATGCCAAGACACGCGCTCAGGTGAAATTGATACGAGAAATACAACACTTGCGCGAAGCCGCCCATATGTTGCACACCGAAGACGAGGCCATCGCGCGACTCAAAGCACTCGCAGACGAGCGGCGCTCAAAACTCGATCCATCGTGTGCAAGCCTTTTGCAAAGCTGGCCTGCGCTTGCTCAAAGCTACCAGGGATGCGAACAAGTGACCAAGGTTCGCGATCGTGAAATCCGCACCGCACTCACCACCACAAGTCTATCGGGTACGGTCATTCCTAAGGTGGCACTGCCGCGTTATGAAGACGATGGCGAAATGTTATCGTTTTTAAGACGCGAGCATCTGCCGGGATTTTTCCCATACACCGCAGGTGTTTTTCCCTTTAAACGCGAAGGTGAAGACCCCACGCGCATGTTTGCTGGCGAGGGTGACCCCTTTCGCACCAATCGGCGCTTTAAGTTGATCTCCGAGGGCATGAAGGCCAAGCGCTTATCAACCGCTTTTGACTCGGTCACACTTTACGGGCAGGACCCCGATGTGCGCCCCGATATTTACGGCAAAGTAGGTAACTCCGGGGTATCGATTGCAACCCTCGATGATATGAAGGTGCTTTACTCAGGCTTTGATTTGCTTGACCCATCAACCTCGGTATCAATGACGATTAATGGGCCTGCGCCCACGATTCTTGCGATGTTTATGAACACCGCGATCGATCAACAAATCGAAGCATTTAAGGCTAAAACAGGTCAAAGCCCCGATGCGCAAAGCCTTGAGAAAATTCGTGCTCAAACCCTTGCCCAATTACGCGGTACGGTACAGGCCGATATTCTTAAAGAGGATCAGGGACAAAATACCTGTATTTTTTCCACCGAGTTTTCGCTCAAGGTGATGGGTGATATTCAGGCCTATTTTATTGAGCACAGTGTGCGCAATTTTTATTCGGTCTCGATATCGGGCTATCACATTGCTGAGGCGGGGGCTAATCCGATCTCGCAACTTGCCTTCACGCTTTCCAATGGCTTTACGTTTGTTGAAGCTTATTTGGCGCGTGGCATGCATATCGATGATTTCGCACCTAATCTGAGCTTTTTCTTCTCCAACGGTATGGACCCGGAGTACAGCGTCATTGGTCGCGTAGCGCGTCGGATTTGGGCTGTGGCGATGAGAGATTGTTATGGTGCTAATGATCGTTCCCAAAAACTGAAGTATCACTGCCAAACCTCGGGCCGCTCGCTGCATGCCCAGGAAATTGCATTTAACGATATACGCACCACCTTGCAAGCGCTGATTGCAACCTACGATCAGGCGAATTCTTTGCACACGAATGCTTATGACGAGGCGATCACCACGCCCACCACAGAGTCGGTGCGTAGGGCGCTTGCGATTCAATTGATTATTAATAACGAATGGGGTCTGGCCAAGAATCAAAATCCGAATCAAGGCAGCTTCATCATTGATGAACTGACCGATTTGGTCGAAGAGGCAGTGCTTAAAGAATTTGAGCGCATTGCCGAACGAGGCGGTGTGCTCGGCGCGATGGAAACAGGTTATCAGCGAGGCAAAATCCAAGACGAATCGATGCACTACGAGATGCTCAAACACGACGGAAGCCTGCCAATCATCGGTGTGAATACTTTTCGAAATCCAGAAGATGACCCGGTGCCGGCAAGTCTCGAATTGGCAAGATCGACCGAAGACGAAAAGCAAAGTCAACTGCAACGTCTTGCCGATTTTCATGCACGGCACGCCGAGCATGCACCTGCGATGCTTGCGCGCTTAAAGCAGTGTGTGATCGATCAAGGCAATGTGTTTGCAGTGCTCATGGATGCGGTTCGCGTTTGTTCGCTTGGCCAAATCACCCAGTGCCTTTTTGAGGTGGGTGGTCAGTACCGTCGCAATATGTGAGCTGGTAGCCGATTTGCGGGAAATGCACATGAAGAAGGCCAAGGCCTTCTTCCTCACGTTCAATCACCAAGCGCCTTTGATCGGCATAACAAAGTCTGCCGCGTGCAGCATCCATGCCGTAATCGGTGGGTTTGACCTCTACCACAGCGCCTAAGGTCAAACCTTGTGCGACCTGAGCGCTCGGCGCACCCGCCTCTTGGCTCGCAGGCATTCCGATCGGTTGGTGGTTTGCAGCGATCCTGAGCGCTTCATCGGCGCTGATCGACTCGGGCTTGCCATGGCCAAAGTGGCTCATGCGCTCGAGCCACAAGCCCACTTGCGGGTAGTCATCAAGTAAGAACGCAACGCTTTTGGCTTGTTGAATAAACCATAAGGGATGAAAGAGGCAAAAGTCTGCGCGCGAAGGTGATGCGCCCCACACAAAGCTTCGGCAATCGCCAAGCTGGTTTTCAAGGCCAGCCAAGGCCATGGCGAGTCGATCTTTGGCCTGACCAAGGCTTGGGCGTTGAGCGCTTGAGCCAGCACGAAATGCTTTTCGATCGGCTAAAAAAGCTTGTACGAAAGCCTCGTCTTTGCCATGGAAAAAATCGGCCATGGCGCCAGGCTGAAAAGCCCAGGACACTGCTGCCGAGAACAATGCGCTGTCGGCAAAGGCTGCAAGCGTCAAATCGCTCAGCGAAGCTTCGTGGAGCAGCAAAGGATCGGGCAGGCGGCGGTGCAATTCGTCAAGAATCAGCGCGGTATCGCAATAAATATCAGCACCGATTTGCATGACCGGTGTTTTGCGATAACCACCGGTCAATGGCATGAGCTTGGGTTTGGGCATCATCATCGGGATTTCAACCGATTGCCAGCGCGCGCCCTTGTAGCCCAAAAAGAGTCGAATCTTCTCGGCAAAAGGGCTAGCCGGGTAGTGGTGCAGCACGATCTGAGTTTGCATGGTCGCTCGTTGCCTATTTCACGCCTTGTTGAGTGGCCCAACGATACACTGAGCCTCATGCATACACACAACAAACACCCCTTTGAGTTGCTCGGACCAAGCCGCATGCTCGATGGCTTGCAAGCCCTGGGCTTGCAGCCTGATGGGCGTATGTTGGCGCTCAATTCCTTTGAAAACAGGGTTTATCTGCTCTGGCTTGATGAGCCTTGGCTTGATGCCGAGGGCAAGCCGCATGACAGCGTGGTGTTAAAGGCCTATCGGCCAGGACGCTGGAGCCTTGCGCAAATTCTTGAGGAGCATCGCTTTGCCAATGACTTAGCCGAGGCCGAGTTGCCGGTAGCAGCGCCGATCAACTTACGCGAAAGCTTTGCTGCGCGCGACTTGGCGGGGGATAGCTTGATGTGGATCGACCCAGTTTATGTCGCCTTATGGCCACGCCAGGGAGGCCGGGCGCCCGATATGGATCGCCCCGAAGTCCTCGAGAGAATGGGCCGCTTTATTGCGCGCTTGCATGGGGTGGGACGTCGGCAGGCTTTCAACCACCGATCAGGCTTTAGGGGCCTGGCAAGCGCTTTTGATGCGATTGATCAGGTTGAGGCACTGCGCAACGCGCTGCCGCAAGCCTGCGACCGTTGGCTTGGCGTTGCGCGTACCTGTTTAAACACCGCGCATACCGTTATCGCCAACTTACCAGCGCCCAAGCTTTTGCGGATTCACGGTGATATGCATTGGGGCAATGTGCTTTGGACCGAAGCGGGGCCGCATTTCGTTGATCTTGACGATTGCCGCATGGGCCCTGCGATCAGCGATCTATGGCCATTGCTCTCCGGACAAGGTGAGGAACTCGAAGCCGGCCTGGCGATCATCTTGCAGGCCTATCGAAGTATCAGTGATTTTGACCCGATGGAATTGCATTGGATTGAGGTCTTGCGAAGCATGCGGCTGATTGAGCATACGGCCTGGATTGCGAATCGTTATGACGATCCGGCATTTCCACGTGCCTTTCCTGGCTTTGCAGAGCCCGATTATTGGGATCGTCGTATGTTCGAATTAGAGCAACAGCAAAGCGTGTTGCGCCAATCATTCGATGCAGGCAAGCCATTCGGTGAGATTGCTTATGACTAATCGTCTTCGATGGATGACTCATCGCCTTTTATCCCCGAAGGCTTATCGCATCAGTCTTGCATGTCTGGCTGGTTTTGCTGTTGGGCAAAGCTATGCTCAGGCCATCTCACAAGCCCCTTTGCAAAGCCATCCCCAGGCCACTGCAAACGATGAAACGGCCATGCAAGCCATCCAACGCGACGATGGCTCTTTTTTCTGGATCGATCGAACCGAGGTCAGTATTGGGCAGTATCGCGGGTTTGTTCAGGCCAAGGGATACCGCAGCCTTGCTGAGCGCGAAGGCGGCGGTTTTGAATGGGGTGCAGGCTGGGAGCGACGACCTGGTTGGGTATGGCACGCACCCTATGGCAAACCGGGCGCAGCCAACGAGCCAGCTGTGCATTTGAATTGGCATGAAGCCAAGCAGTTTTGTCAGTGGGCGGGAAAGCGTTTACCAAGCGATGCCGAATGGATGCGCGCTGCTTACACTGAGACTCGCGACTCGCCGCCACCGG
>VGHV01000112.1 GCA_016868095.1 Betaproteobacteria bacterium | reverse complement strand
AATGCTTTGCACACGCCAGATGGGATCGGCATGCTTTTGCTCTATTTGATTGATCAGTCCAAAAATGCTCTGTTCTATAAATTCGATCAGCCCCTCAACCATTTGCGCCTTGCTTGCGAAGTGGCGATAAAGCGCCGCCTCCGAGACCGACAAACGCGCGGCAAGCGCCGCTGTCGTGATCCGCGCATCGCCAGATTCTTGCAGCATGAGAGCCCATGTTTGCAGAATTTGAATCTTGCGCTCGCCCGGTTTGGGCCGCTTCGCTTGCCCACTCATGGCAACGCCCTCCCACTCATTACTGCACCTTCTCACTCATCGCCGGGCTTTCAACGCGGGTACCGATCGGACACTGAGCAAGCGGGTCAATTGCCTTGCGCTATGCACTTGATGGGTTAACACTCGCGCATGGCCCGCGTGGGCGCTTCGCAGCCGGCCTCGCCAACCATGCTCTAACACTAATATCGTTTGCATCCCGAGCCTTCGCGCAGCACGCAAATTTTCAACGCTGTCTTCAACCAGAAGGCATTGCCTGCTCGATACACCCAGTCTTGCACAAATCATCTTGAGCATCGCCACCGAAGGCTTGGGACGAAAACGTCCTGCAAAACACATATCCTCGATGCAAATGACTTGTTCAACCAAAGCATCAAGCGCAGCATGACGCAATACGGCATGCGCATAGTGACGCGGCGCATTGGTCAAAATCACTTTCGACCCCTTCAGTCGTCGCAAGCTTTCTTGCAGCGCTTTATGAGGACCTAGCTTTGCCAGCAAATCGGGCACGGGATGGGTGTCTTGCAAAAACGCATGAGGATTGATCGCATGGTGTTCAATCATGCCAAGTAAAGTCGCCCCGTAGCGCTTCCAGTAGGCAACGCGCAAGCGCGAGGCCTCATCCTCATCAACCGCAAGATGTTTGGCAACCCATTGGGTCATCTCTCGATTAACCCTCGGCATGATGTGCGTGCCCGCATCATGCAAGGTGTTGTCCAGATCGAGCAACCAAACCGGGCCGTCACGACGTTTAAGCCGAGAGAGGGCCTTACGTTTCATAACGATCTTAATGCTAGCACGAACGAATCATGGTACTAGTGCGAGCGAATCATGGTCCCCACGCCGCTATCAGTCATGATTTCTAGCAATAGGGCGTGGTCAACCCGCCCATCGATAATGTGGACCGCATTAACACCTGCCTTTGCTGCATCAAGCGCTGAGGCAATTTTTGGCAACATCCCACCCGAAATCGTGCCATCAGCGAAAAGTTCATCAACCCGTTTTGCGGTAAGTCCTGTTAGCAATTGGCCATCACGGTCAAGAACACCCGCTGTATTGGTCATCAAAACAAGCTTCTCGGCGCGCAAGATTTCAGCTATCTTGCCTGCAACAACATCGGCATTAATGTTGTAAGTCTCGCCTTCTTCACCCGATGCAATTGGGGCGATCACGGGAATAAAGCCCTGTTGAGAAAGCGTCAGGATCACCGCAGGATCAATGCTTTGAATCTCGCCAACCTGCCCAATATCGACCGTCTCATCGGGGTTGCCTGGTGTGCTCATCAACAACTTCCGGGCTCTAATCAGACCACCGTCTTGGCCGGTAAGACCAACAGCACGACCACCAGCCGTGTTGATCAGCTCAACGATTTCCTTATTGACCTGCCCGGCCAACACCATTTCAACAATGTCCATGGTTTCGGCATCAGTCACTCGCATCCCTTGGACAAACTCGCCTTTTTTTCCAACGCGGCTCAGCAATTGCTCGATTTGCGGACCGCCGCCGTGCACAACCACGGGGTGAATACCAACAAGTTTGAGCAACACCACATCGGCGGCAAATGAGCGCTTGAGGCCCTCTTCGGTCATTGCATTACCACCATACTTCACCACGACGATCCGCGAATGAAAGCGTCGAATGTAGGGCATCGCCTCAGCGAGAATGGCAGCCTTGAGTGCAGGACTGGGCAAGTTGCTCATTGGGATATAGCCTCTGACAAAATGCTAATAGACGATTAAATGATTTATAGAATATAACGTGCTAAATCTTCACGCGATGCCGCTTCGGCAAGTCGTTGGTCGACGAATGCCGCATCGATTTCGATCGACTGCTTGCCGTTTGTATCGCGCTTGAGGTTGGGCAGTACACTGGCATCAAAACCGATCTCTTCGAGCAGTTTTTCCATGACCGTGTGCAATCGTCGAGCGCCGATATTTTCAGTTCTTTCGTTGACTTGATGCGCGATTTCAGCAAGTCGTCGCACCGCTTGCGGCTGGAAGATCAAATGAAGCCCTTCTGCGCCCATCAACGCTTCGTACTGTCGCAATAAGCTAGCGTCGGTGGCTTGAAGAATCCGCTCAAAATCTTCCACAGTTAAGGCTTGCAACTCGACCCGAATCGGGAAACGACCCTGAAACTCGGGTATCAAATCACTCGGCTTAGACAAGTGAAAGGCACCCGAAGCGATAAACAAAATATGATCGGTTTTTATAGCACCATATTTGGTGTTGACGGTGGTTCCTTCCACCAAGGGCAATAAATCGCGTTGCACCCCTTGGCGCGAGACATCTGCACCATGCAAATCCGACCGGGTTGCGATCTTGTCGATCTCGTCGATAAAGACGATGCCTTGCTGCTCCACGCGTTCAAGCGCTTCACTTCGAATGTCGTCCTCATTGACGAGTTTCGCTGCTTCCTCATCAGCGAGGATTTTCATCGCCTCGGCAACCCGCAAGCGTCGGGTCTTCTTCCTGCCTGGCATTTGCGAAAACAATTGCTGCAACTGCTGGGTGAACTCTTCCATACCGGCTGGGCCCATCATTTCGAGGGCAGGCGCTGGCTGGTTGATTTCGAGTTCGATCTCCCGATCGTTGAGCTCGCCTTCACGCAATTTTTTGCGAAACTTCTGTCGTGTGGACGACTGCGCAGTATCAACGCCTTCTTGGGTGTTTTGGCCGCTCAGGCCGCTACCTAAACCGCTAGCACGCGTTGGCGGCAGCAAGATGTCCAAAATCCGGTCTTCGGCCGCGTCGAGCGCTTGCTGCTCAAGTTTGCGTTTGGCTGAGTCGCGACATTGTTTGATGGCGACTTCGAGTAAATCGCGAATGATGGTGTCAACATCACGGCCAACATAACCAACCTCGGTGAACTTGGTCGCCTCAACCTTAATAAAAGGTGCATGCACCAGTTTGGCCAGACGCCTTGCGATTTCGGTTTTGCCAACGCCCGTTGGGCCGATCATGAGAATGTTGCGCGGGACAATTTCCTGGCGAAGTGGCTCGGCGACTTGCGCGCGCCGCCAGCGATTTCTTAAAGCCACAGCCACAGCCCTTTTAGCTGCCTGCTGCCCCACCACATGTTTGTCGAGTTCTGAGACGATTTCTCTCGGCGTCATCATGGCAGGGTTTCAATCACAAAGTTTTCATTGGTGTAAACACAAATCGATGCAGCAATCGCCAAGGATTCGCGGACCATCGCTTCTGGCGACAAATCACTGTGTTTGAGCAATGCTTTTGCCGCCGACTGAGCAAATGCCCCGCCCGAACCAATCGCCACCAAACCATCTTCAGGCTCAAGCACATCGCCTTGACCGGTGATAATGAGCGAGTGGTCCTGATCGGCCACGGCAAGCATGGCCTCAAGCCTTCTCAATCCACGATCGGTTCGCCAGTCTTTGGCAAGTTCAACCGCCGCACGCAGCAGTAAACCTGAGTGCTTTTCAAGTTTCCCCTCAAAGCGCTCAAAAAGCGTAAAGGCATCGGCTGTGCCGCCGGCAAATCCAGCAAGCACCTTGCCATGATGCAAGCGACGTACCTTACGGGCTGAGGCCTTAACAATCACCGAACCGAGCGTGACCTGTCCATCGCCACCGAGCGCAACGCTTTTACCCCGGCGTGCACTCAAAATCGTGGTGCCGTGAAAGGACTCAGTCCCCATAGAGCTTTTGCCTTAATTCGCGCCTTTGTTGCGCCTCTAGGGAAAGGGTCGCTGTCGGCCGAGCAAGCAAACGCTGCAAGCCAATCGGCTCACCTGTCTCCTCGCACCAGCCATACTCGCCCACATCGATGCGGTTGATTGCCTGCTGCACCTTCTTTAAGAGCTTACGTTCGCGGTCGCGGGTCCTTAATTCGAGTGCATGCTCCTCTTCGATCGTAGCCCGATCGGCAGGATCGGGGACGATGACGGTTTCACGCAAATGCTCGGTAGTCTCGCCGGCGTTTTGCAAAAGCTCACGCTCGACGACTTGCAGACGCTGCTTGAAAAAGGCAAGTTGGGCAGCGTTCATGTAGTCGTCTTCTGACATCGACAACAATTCAGCCTCGCTGTTGATCAAGGCAGAGGCCTTTGCGCTCTTGGGAGCAGGCTTGCTAGTGGACTCAACCTGCGCTGCGGCAGGCTTGTTCGTTGAGGTCTTCGTAGCCATGGCGGTAAATTGGTTCCAAAAGGTAATGGGTTAGTGGGAATGCAAAGTTCTTTGAACCTGGTCTTTGCAAAGCGAAAAAGCAATCTTTATCAAGGTCGGCAGCTTTAAACTCAGGCCAAACATTGCTGCAAACCCTTCATAAATAAGTCCTTGGGCAGTTTACGGCCGATAAACACCATCTTATTAGATGGCTTCTCGCCCGCCTGCCATTTGCGACCCTGGTCAGCGCCCATCATTTGATGAACGCCTTGGAAGACCGTCTGGCGGTCGCTGCCCTTCATGTAGAGCACGCCTTTGTAGCGCAACATATCTTGGCCGTAAACCTGGATCAAGCCCGATAAAAAGTCCTCAAGCTTGCCTGCGTCAAAGGGTTTATTCGAGCGAAAAACAAAGGAGCTGACATCTTCGTCATGGTCATGCTCGTCGGTTTCTAAAAACTGCGGGTCGATTTCAAGAATCGCATTCAGATTAAAGCCACGGATATCCAGAATCTGCTTGATATCGGTCTGTCCGAAGTGCACTTCCGACATGGGCGCTCTGGGGTTGATCCGCAACAAGCGCGTCTTAAGTGCTTGCAAAGCATCCTCATCGATGAGATCAACCTTGGACAAAAGCAATCGATCGGCAAAGGCAACCTGCTCCCGGATTTCCTTGGACTGATCGAGTTGTGTCATCGCATGCTTGGCGTCGACCACCGTGATCACGGCATCGAGCAAGTAAGCATCGGCAATATCGTCATCGATAAAAAAAGTTTGTGCGACCGGCCCGGGGTCAGCTAGTCCGGTGGTTTCGATAATCACCCGCTCGAATTGCACCTCGCCAGCCTTTTTACGGCGATGCAAATCGTTGAGGATCCGAACCAAATCGCCACGGACGGTGCAGCAAATGCATCCGTTGTTCATCTCAACAATTTGCTCTTGCTGATCCTGCAGCAACAGTTCGTTGTCAACACCTTCTTCACCGAATTCGTTTTCAATCACAGCGATGCGATGGCCGTGTTGCTCGGTCAGGATGCGTTTGAGCAAGGTGGTCTTGCCACTGCCCAAAAAGCCAGTCAAAACGGTCACCGGAATATGTTGGCTCGACTGCATAAACAACCCCAGGGGCAAAAATAAAGGACATCCATGCCGATCGCTGACCCATTCAGAGCAAGCAAACCGTCAGCGATGGATGAACGGTCGGGCAGTTTACACCCGCTGGAGCAAAAGTCCCTTGAGATACTCGCCTTCTGGGTGCACCATCGACATCGGGTGGTCAACACCCGCAGCCAAGCGGCGCAGCAACTGGGCATCGACACCGGCATCGATCACCGCTCCAGCCAGAATTTTCTGAAACAAATCAAGCGATATCGCCCCTGAGCAGGAAAAGCTCAGCAAATAGCCGCCAGGACGCAAGAGCGTGAGCGCTTTAAGATTGATCTCTTTATAAGCACGTGCTGCTCGATCGACATGCTGGGTCGAGGGTGCAAATTTCGGTGGATCGAGCACGATCAAATCAAATCGTTCGCCTTCGCGTTGCAAGCCAGCCAAGGCCTCAAAAACATTGGCTTCCCACCAGCGCCCTTGGCGGTCTTGAAGATTATTAAGGCTTTGCTGCTTACGAGCCTGCTCGAGCGCCGACTCACTTGAATCAACTGAAATCACTTCGCCTGCGCCAGCGGCCCAGGCAGCAAGCGAAAAACCGCCCGTGTAACAAAAGCAATTCAAGACCCTCGGAGCATCCATCCTTTTGATCAAGTCGGCAACAAGCGCCCTGTTATCGCGTTGATCGATGTAAAACCCGGTTTTATGCCCCTGCCGCACATCGACAAAAAAACGCAAGCCATGCTCGTGGATGCTGATCAAGGGCGCAGGTTCGGCGCCATGCAGCACCGCCTGGCCAGCGCTTAAACCCTCGCGCTGCGCACCAGCAGCATCCGATCGTTCGTAGATGGCATCGAGACCCTGCGCCTTTATCGCATCGACGATGGCCGCCCGAAAGTAATCGGCGCCTGCCGACAAGATTTGCACCACCGCCTGCTCGTCGTAAAGATCGACAATCAGGCCGGGTAAGCCATCGGCCTCAGCAAACACCATGCGCCTTGCGTTGCTTTGCTCAAGAATCGCTCGCCGCCGGGCAAAGGCCTGGGCGACACGCTTTGCAATCAGCGCCGCATCGGGTGGCTCTTTCTCTTGAAAACTCCATGCGCGCAGTCGAATACTAGAGCGGGGCGAACCGCATGCCCAAGCGAGGAATTGACCTTTGGCATCGCAAACAGCAATCGGATGGCCGCTAGGTAGGCGCTCAATCAGCTTAATCCCTTCATCGCTAATCGCCCCTGGGTAAAGCCATGGATGACGGCGAAGCAGCGAGCGCTCTTTGCCCGGACGAAGCCGAAGCAATGCAGCAACTTCTGGCTGCGAGTGACCTTTGGCCATCTTAAGTGCTTCGTCTTGCAGCCCGCGGATGCGCCTGATCGTAGACCGCGGTAAGCCTTTGAAAATCGAGCGAGGTGTAGATCTGTGTACTCGCAATACTGGCGTGGCCAAGAAGCTCTTGTACAGCGCGCAAATCCCCACTCGATTGCAACATATCGCTGGCAAAGGAGTGCCGTAATACATGAGGATGCAAACGACTTGCAAGGCCTGTTGCTAGGCCTAGGCTGGCAAGCCGGTGTTGCACCGATCGAGCGCTAATCCGCTGGCCGCGAGTTCCCAGGAAAAGCGCGTTTTGATCGCCGCCAGGCTGCTTTTGTAGCCATTCGTCACGTTGCTTGAGCCAGGCATCAATCGCTTTGACAGCTTTGCCGCCAACAGGCATGACGCGCCTCTTGGAGCCCTTACCGAGCACATGGACCTGGGCCTGGGCAGCGTCGTACCAACCGAGCGCCTGAGGGTGGTATGCGCAATCGAGTTGTATCAACTCTGAAAGCCTCAGGCCCGACGAATAAAGCAATTCCATCATGGCCACATCACGGGCAGCCGTTGGGCCTTCTTGCGGAAAATCTAACAAGCGCTGACTGTCATCGGCTGGCAAAGCCTTGGGCAAACGCGAAGGCATCTTCGGTGCTTTGATCTGCCGGGCAGGATTGTGAGCAACAATCTCTTGCTCAGCAAGAAAATCAAAAAAGCCTCGCCACGCCGATAGCTTACGACCAAGCGATCTTGGCGAGAGCCCTTGCGACGCGAGTTGGGCG
>VGHV01000111.1 GCA_016868095.1 Betaproteobacteria bacterium | reverse complement strand
GACTTGTTCTCGCTGATCGCTTTGTAGTGATGTTTCGGGTCAACGTAGCGGGCGTTGTTTTGCTCGCGAATCTTTGCTGACTCCTCATCATAGAGAAATGGCACAAAAGCATAACGTGTGCCGCGCGTCACTGGGGTGGCTTCATGAAGTAAAAAACATGAGAATACACAAGCACCGCCCGTTGGCGCCCTGTAAACCTGTTGACCATATTCGGGAAACTTTAGATCGCCGCCCTCATAATCCTCGGAGTTTAGATTGAGGGTGACTGCAAACTGTCGGTGGCCGTTACCATCATTGTCGCGATGAGGTCGAAAGTAGCCGCCTTCCTTACTGTCATAGCAAGCGATCAGATAGCGCTCCATGCGAGTGACGCGAAACCGAAACACCTTGCGAATCTGGGGTATGAGACGCTGCTCGATACGTTGACGTGCCTCACGGGCAAGTGCTTCATCGTCGATCAGACAGTCACGCCTGCGCTTAAAGCCGTAATCGATAACACCTTCGATGGTCCCATCCAATCGCGTACGCATGTAGCCCGAATCGCCGCCACCGCGCGCGTTGTAATACGCAATGAGTTCGCGACAAAATGCCGGCTCAAAGATTCGAGGAATCATCAGCACAGGCGCTTGGATCTGAGCTTGTCCATGTTCGATCGGTGCGATGCGACTGAGGATGCTTTGTAACTCAAGCCATAGTTGGTCTGGAGGTTGATCAAAGTCAAACCATGCAAGCCCCCTTAAGCCATGGTCAAGCAAAAGGAGTCCAGGCTTAAAGAGCGGAAACTCATTGCCCTGAACCGTTGTGCCTTCCATACCGTAGAGCTTTGCGATCTGCCCTTCAAAATCCCACAACACACGGATGCCCGGGATGAAATCCCGAAAGCGCGCCTCTGCCTTATCGCGTGGGTCGGCCGATACGATGAAAAGGGAAAGCGCTTGATCGTCAAAGGCTTGACGTTGCGCTAAGAAAAAATCAAAGAGCGCACTCGACTGCGCAAGTGATCCGCTTGAAGCGAACCAAAGCAGCACATTTCGTCCCGCGACTGAGGAAAAGTGGTAGTCAGGGCGATTGTTAGCCGGCGTAATAAAGTAGGGTGCCGGTTCCCCAAATCGAGCCTTAAGCATCTGCCACCCTTACTGTGTCTGGCGTACCTCAGTGATAATGAGATCGGCCGCTGGAAAAGTAGCTAAACCATAACGGTTTGCGATGGGCACTTGCCCGATTGCATCAAGCACCGGAATGCCTTGAATAATCTTTCCAAACACGGCGTAACCGTCGCGAACACCCTGTGCGTAGTCGAGCCCGAGATTATCGGCGAGATTAAAGTAGAACTGGCTCGTTGCCGAATTCGGCTCATCGGTACGTGCCATGGCAATGGTTCCTTTGAGATTGCTCAAGCCATTAGTCGATTCAAGCGTGATAGCAGGGCGCGTAGGATTTTTGATCGCTGGCGTTAAGTCGACCCACCCGCCCTGTGCAACAAAGCCCTTCTCGATTCGATGAAATTGAGTGTTGTTATAGAACTGATCATTGACATAACCAAGAAAATTTCGCACGGTGATCGGGGCCGCCGTTGGATTGAGCTCTATCAGCAAGTCGCCTAAGGAGGTTTTCATCAAGACTTGTGGCTCTGGAACGTTGAAATTGGCGCTATAAATTTGCTGATCTTTAAAGCTCGCAAAAATTGTCGCGGCGCCAGTCCCGTTGACGGTACAGGTGATTGTTTTACTGGTTGCTGAACCACCTTCGGCAACCGCTAAACCCGTGCACTTTGACAGTGACACCGAAAACTCTTGATCGAGATGCTTGCCTTCGATAACAAATCGGCCAAGCTGTCCGTACTTAATATTTTGAATCGTGACACGATCGATCACAGGATCTGTCGACTCGCTCGAACCTGAGCAAGCCACAAGCCCGATTGCAATCAATCCAAGCATGACGAATCGCACGACATTAAACATGACTATCTCTCCATGGGATATTTCCAAATCGTCGCGAGTGTAATCCGAGCGAAAATTCCCCCAGTGTGAAGAAATTCACACCATCTGATGCCGCAACCCTCAAGTCGTCTCAAACAGGATCAAGCGGCGCACACCACAACTCGCGTGGCACTTCGATGCCGCCCCGTTGCCCTGGAATTATATTTCCGTATCGCTGCGCGAAGACCTCGGGAAGGGGTCTAGCCTCAGGTGACGAAAGCCAAAGCCTCAAAAGATGGCGCCTTAAGGCGGGGTCTTCCCAATCCTCAAAAGCTGTGCGATCGTGCAACATATTATGATTGTGTACAAATTGCATATCACCTGGTTGAAGCCGCATAACGATATGCAATTGAGGATCATTGGCAAGCGCATCGAATTGTTCAAGTGCATCGAGGTGCTGTGCACTAAGACGCATGGCCTCGGGGAATCGTTGAGCCGAATCGATGTACTGGCGTTGATAGATAGAAGACATCAAGCCTTCGTACCAATTAAAAACTGGGATTTCAAAAAATGGTTTCATGCCCTGAGGCGTTTCACCGCGTCGATCGGTGGCAATGGCGTCAAAGAGCGAAGCGGCAAGATGCGGCGTTGATCGTCGCATCTCGTTATAAATCGTGTTTGATGAGACCAGCGCCGAGTCGCCACCTTGCTTTGCTTCTTGCAGGCACAAAAGCCCAACGATATCGCAAGAATCGGTATGAAAACTTTGCCGTTCATGGGTTTGATAAAGACGAACGTTTGGGTTCTTGCCGTCCAGACCTATGTCGATCACATGACCGAGTAAATGGCCAAAGCGGTTTTGCGGTCTTGGATTTCCCAAGTAGCAGCCAAGTCCGTAAAAGGCTGTTGCCAATTCAGCTTTACTCCATGTGCGAACAGGTAGGCCGCGGAGCAAAACAAATCCTGCCCCGTTGATTAATTGATCACGCCAGCGCGCTAAATCCTTGGCAAAGCTAGGCAAAACCAACGAACCTGCCTCTATCGATTCGAGACCCTGACCCTTCTCAAGCCATCGCTTGCTCTCATTTTCTAGTTCGCGCAACTGTTCATCGCGCAATCGAAAGCTATAGCTTTCCTGGCTTCCCCAATCCTGGGCTTTCCATGCGAAGGGGCCTTCAACGGGTGGTGGGAGCTCTGCGATGTTCATGTGGCATTGTATGCGGGCCGATTTCGCAGCGCTTCACAACATACAACAACTGAGACGGGGCGTATACAAAAACGCGAGACAATCAGATGAGCTTGTCGATCCACTGCTATCGAGGTTTATAAATGATTCCCGGGCTTCACCGAAGTGTTTGGGTCATCTTGCTTGGCGCGTCGCTGCTTTTAAGTCTGGCGATGGGTATGAGTCAAAGCATGGGCCTATTCCTGCCACCAGTCACTAAAGCCTTCGGTTTGGCTGCTGCCGAATTCACACTTGCCATTGCTGTTCAGAATATGGTGTGGGGTTTAAGTCAACCCTTTGTTGGTGCGCTGGCAGATCGCCTTGGTTTGCGACCGGTCATGCTCGCAGGCGGTGTGCTCTATGCGCTAGGTCTCGCGCTCATGCATCAGTTTCCGAGTGCAATCGGATTATTGTGGGGGCCAGGCGTATTGATTGGCCTTGCTCTTTCCTGTACCGCATCTGTGCTCAGCATGTCGGCTGTATCGAAAGCAGTTCCGGCTTCGCAGCGCAGTCTTGCCCTCGGCGTTGTGTCAGCTTTTGGATCGGTTGGGACTTTGCTTGCTGCGCCGCTGGCGCAATGGCTCCTCGATACCCATGGCTTGTCTTTTGCATTACACGGCTTTGGGATCCTATGCCTGCTGATGCTACCTGCTGCATGGCATGCTTCTCGTGCAGATCAAATGCGTGTCGACCTAAAGAACGAAACAGAGGCTCAAAGCATGCGGCAGGCCCTTCATGAGGCTTTATCGCATGGCGGCTATCGCGTGATGGCTGCAGCTTATTTTGTTTGCGGACTGCAACTGGTTTTTCTAACCAACCATTTGCCGAATTACCTACAGCTTTGCGGCTTTGATCCCATGCTCGGTGCGCAAAGCCTGGCAGTCATCGGTCTATTTAATGTGATGGGCTCTTATGCTTGCGGTTGGCTTGGCCAGCGGTATCCGCGCGAAAAGCTACTGGGTCTTGTGTATTTGCTGCGCTCGGTCTTCTTCGGTCTGTACTTCTTGCTACCCCCAAGCACCATGAGTACCTTGATTTTCGCAGCGGCTATGGGGCTTTTGTGGCTAGGGGTCGTGCCCTTGGTCAACGGATTAGTTTCTCAACTTTTTGGCGTGCGTTATATGGCAACGCTTACCGGTGTTGCCTTCTTAAGCCATCAACTCGGTTCCTTTCTGGGTGCCTGGGGCGGAGGCCTGATCTACGATGCGATGGGTAACTACGACCTGGCATGGCAATTCGCAGTCGGCATTGGTGTTTTAGCGGGATTGTTTCAACTTGGCATGAACACCAAGGCGCCGATCCGCCTTGGGCAGACCGGCCTTGCTTGATTCAAATCTTATTTGAGTTTGTCGAATAGCCCCTTGACTGCAGCCAAGCAAAGTGGCGGCGCTAAGGTGCCGTGATAGTTAATAAAGGTATAGGAATCGATGCTGTTTCCATAACCGGCCTTTTGTGCCGCCGATTGGCCGGCCCATAGTTGCTGGGCAAAACCCTTGGCTTGGGTGTCAACGTCAACAGCCATCACATTTGTTGAGGATTTCCACTTCGCCGCTGCTAGGGCTTGTGCCGTTGGGTAAAGCACGACGGGATCTCCGCTGCCTGCGCAAAGCATCGTGCTCGATTTCGGTGTCCATCCTGAGGCAACAAGGTCATTTTTCTTCGCTGCTTGCATAATGCCGCTGTTGGGACTATTTTTTAAATCGTTGATAAACCCATCGGTAAACATTGCACTTAGCCAGTCGCCACCAACATTGGGTGAAACCTTATTTTGAGCCAGGAGCCCTTCGAAATTCGTTGTCGCTGAGGGAAGAATGCCCTCAATACCCTCGGCATAGGGCGGCTTAAACGCATCGCTTGGTTTGGCATAAACATTTCCGTAAACTTTTTGCCAGGCGGTCACTAAAAATGGAATGAAAACCTGGCCGTAAAGAATCGGCGTTGCCGCTTGTAAGGCGGTCGAAAGCGCTGCTGGTGCTGCGCCATGACCTGCGCCAACAAGGCCCATTTCGGCACTTAATGCGGCATCTGTTTCGATGGCTTTATGCGTGGCCATTGAAACATGGCCGCCCTGTGAATATCCATAAAGCATCAACTTGCCCGAAAGCGCTTGACCCTTTTCTTTAGCCACCTGACGCGCTGCTCGAATGGCATCGATGGTTGCTGTGGCTTCGCTGTCAGCGTGTAGATAGGGGTGAAAGCTGTAGGCTGACTTCGCATAGCCTAAGTAGTCACTTGCGACAACCGCATAACCTTGCCCAGCAAAAAAGGCCGCTAAAGCACCGGTTTCCCCATCGGTCATGCTCGCGAGGCTTCGTCCCTTACTTACCTCGGTGCCTCGCCCGTAGGCCAGCAGCGGTAGTGGGCCCTTGCATGCGGCATCGCTGCCGCTAGGCATAAGCAAGACCGCTGAGGCGTTGGTCTCTTCACCCTTTACGCCCCGAGTAAGGTAATTCAAGCCAATGACTTGCACATCGCATTTCGCAGCACTGCCTACTAGCGGTGCTGCTGCGCTCGCATCAAGTGCTGCCCGCGGGATGGTGCCCACCGCTTGTGATGCTTCGATCAAGCTGCCAGGATCATTGCTTGAGCTACATGCCGCTAAGCCTAGCGCGGCTGCACTCGCTAGTGCGCCAAGCTTGAATACGCGCCGTGCTGGCCTACTAAGACTTGAATCGAACTTTTTTGTCGACGAAACGAGATGTTTTGATTGATCATCTAGCATCGGATGTCTCCTGATGTTGTATTTTGTGGCACAAGAAAACATGTTGCCATTAATTTGACTGGAATCGTCACCAAGTGGTCATATTTTGACCATCCCAGGAGAACCCGATGAATCACCCACAGGCCGAATCGATTAGCAATCACATCGATAAGATTCGAGCGATTGCTGAGCAAAACGAACTTACCCGGCAAAGCCTTGCTGATATCGAAGCGCTAGTGCTCGAGATGGCTGCGCAAAAGGACTGGTGGGCCGAGTCGTTATACCCATCGCCAGCAAGCGACGAGTTGCAAGCACGTTATCTGATTCAAGAAGACGCTGATCAGCGCTTTGCGCTCTATTTGAATGTCATGCGCCCGGGCAAGAAAATTCCTCCTCACAATCACACCACTTGGGCCTGCATTGCTGCTGTTGAAGGTATTGAGCGGAATGTTTTGTTTGAACGCGTCCAAGCGGGGGCCGAGCCTGGCCCGGCAAAGCTGCGCGAGGTCGGTCAAAAGTCCGTCAGTCCGGGGACGGCGATCGCATTGATGCCAGACGATATTCACGCGGTTTACATCGAAAGCAGCATGATTCGCCATCTTCACATGTACGGTCGTGCGCTCGAGACCTTGAGCGAGCGTCTTGTTTACGATGTCGAGTCCGAAAGCTGTCAACGTATGCAGGTTGGTGTTCAAACCAGGCGATCTTCCGGTGTGTGAGACTTATCCAAACAATAAGGTAGACCGATGATAGAGCAGGTGTACCGATGATCGAGCGCATCGAGGCCGCTGCGCTCAAGGCACTGATTCATGCAGGTGGTGAGCTTGCGCTGATTGATGTGCGCGAGCATGGGCAGTATGGCGAGAGCCATTTGTTTTATGCGGTCTCTGTGCCTTACAGCCGCCTCGAGTTGGAGTTGCCCCGCCTTGTGCCACGTCGTAGTGCGAGGCTCGTTTTGCTTGATCATGCTCAAGCGCTTGTCGCTGAACGCGCCTACGATCGAATGCTTGCCATGGGTTATCAGAACCTGGCCATGCTCGATGGCGGTATCGAGGCCTGGAAAGCGGCGGGGTTTGAGCTATTTGCTGGTGTCAATGTCCCGAGCAAAGCCTTTGGTGAATTGGCTGAAGAAGCCTTTCACACCCCGCATATTGGAGCGGCCGAACTACAGGCCCGACTTGCTGCCGGCGAGTCGATTCACGTCATCGACGGCAGGCCCCTGGCCGAGCACCAAAAAATGCATATCCCCGGCGCTCGTTGCTGTCCCAATGGCGAACTCGCCCTGCGCATTGACGAGCTTGTACCCGACGCTAGCACCACGATCGTTGTGCACTGTGCAGGCAGAACAAGAAGCATCATCGGTGCACAAACCCTCATCCAGCTCGGTCTTCCCAATCCAATCTTTGCACTTGAAAACGGTACGCAGGGATGGACCTTGGCAGGCCTTAAGCTTGCCAAGGGGCCAGATACCCAGTTTGCCGCCATACCGAGGCCTGAGCCTAAGGCCTCGAGAAAAGCGGCTGCAAAGGCCTGGTCTGAATCGCTTGGGATTAGCAGCATTAAGCCCTCAGAGCTCGCTGTCATGCGAAAGGATCAATCGCGTAGCACCATGCTTTGTGATGTGCGAACCGCCGAGGAGTTTGCCCAAGGGCATCTTGCAGGTGCCCAGCACACACCCGGTGGGCAGCTGATTCAAGCGACCGATCAATTTATTGGTGTGCGAGGTGCAAGGCTTGTGCTTTACGACAGCGAGCTTTTGCGCGCCCAAGTGGTTGCTTGTTGGCTTCATCTTTTGGGTTGGGAGGTTT
>VGHV01000110.1 GCA_016868095.1 Betaproteobacteria bacterium | reverse complement strand
GGGCTTTAGGAATAATTATGCGTAGGCAGGATCAATTTTTTCGGGATTGATCTTATAACGAGCGATAGCCTCACTTAATACCGAGGCTTTGAGTTGTCCTTCGTTAACCAAATGCTTTAGTGCTGCCAAGACGACAAAACGACGATCGACCTCAAAATGTTCGCGCAACTTATAGCGGAAATCCGAGCGACCGAAACCATCGGTCCCCAGAACGCTGTAATCACGACCCTTAGGTATGAAAGCACGGATTTGATCGGCAAAGGATTTCATGTAGTCGGTTGTTGCAACGATCGAACCTTTGCGCGAGGCAAGCATTTCAGTGACATAGGCTGTTTTTGGGGCGGCTTCAGGATGTAATAAGTTAAAACGCTCACAAGCCAGGGCCTGTCTGCGCAACTCGGTAAAGCTTGTTGCGCTCCACACATCAGCAGCGACCTGCCAGTCGTCTGCGAGCATCTGTGCTGCAGCGATAGCCTCGCGAAGGATGGTGCCTGAGCCCATCAATTGAACCTTAAGTGTTGACTCAGGGGCCCTTTGCAGCAAATACATGCCTTTGATAATGCCTTCCTTGTCCTCATCTCGAAGGCCGGGATGGGCATAATTTTCATTCATCAGCGTGATGTAATAAAACACATTTTCCTGATTGCCGACCATCCGCCTTAAGCCGTCATGGATGATGACGGCAACCTCGTGTGCAAAACTTGGATCGTAAGAAACGCAATTGGGAATCGTGCTCGACAAAAGATGACTGTGCCCGTCCTCGTGCTGTAATCCTTCTCCATTGAGTGTTGTTCGCCCAGCTGTCGCACCGAGCAAAAACCCCCGAGCCTGCATGTCGCCAGCCGCCCAGGCCAAATCACCGATGCGCTGGAAACCAAACATCGAGTAATAAATATAAAACGGAATCATGACCCGATTATTTGTCGAGTAAGAAGTGGCCGCAGCGATCCACGAACTCATCGCCCCTGCTTCATTAATGCCTTCCTCAAGGATTTGCCCGGCTGCATCCTCGCGGTAATACATCACCTGGTCCTTATCAACCGGCGTGTATTTCTGACCAAAGGGTGCATAAATGCCCAACTGCCTAAACATGCCCTCCATCCCGAAGGTACGTGCCTCATCGGGCACAATCGGCACGATTCGATTGCCTATGTGTTTGTCTCGCAGCAGGCTCGTGAGAATACGAACAAAGGCCTGAGTGGTCGAGATCTCCCTTCCTTCAGTCGTGGGTTCGAGTACTGGTTTAAGCGCATCGAGTGCAGGTACTGCTAGCCTTTCATCGGCTTGCGTACGACGAGCGGGTAAGTAGCCACCAAGGGCCTTGCGGCGCTCATGCATGTATGCCATTTCGGGTGCATCTGCAGGTGGTCTGTAAAACGGCAGCGATTCAACCTGATCGTCTTCGATTGGAATATTAAAGCGGTTTCGAAACTCGAGAATCGTCTGTTTATCGAGTTTTTTGAGCTGGTGGGTTGGATTTTTCGCCTCGCCAGCACGACCCATACCATAGCCCTTCACTGTTTTGGCAAGAATAACGGTGGGTTGATGCTTATGATTGATAGCGCTATAAAAGGCGGAATATACCTTGTGGGGATCATGCCCGCCCCGATTCAGACGCCATATGTCGTCATCGGTCATCTTGGCCACCATCTCGAGCAAACGGGGATGCTTGCCAAAAAAGTGCTTTCGAACGAACGCGCCATCATTTGCTTTAAACGCCTGGTACTCGCCGTCGACCGTCTCTTCCATCACGCGCTGCAAAATCCCCTCGCGATCAACAGCAAGCAGCGCGTCCCAATAAGAGCCCCAAATTAATTTGATAACGTTCCAACCGGCACCGCGAAAATCACCTTCGAGCTCTTGAATAATCTTGCCATTGCCGCGAACAGGTCCGTCAAGTCGCTGAAGATTACAGTTCACGACAAAAATAAGATTGTCGAGACGCTCTCTTGCCGCCAGGCCAATGGCACCGAGTGATTCGGGTTCGTCCATCTCGCCGTCGCCACAAAACACCCACACTTTGCGCTTCGACGTGTCGGCGATCCCACGGGCATGGAGGTACTTTAAAAAGCGCGCTTGATAAATGGCTGTGAGTGGGCCCAGACCCATCGAAACAGTCGGGAACTGCCAAAAGCTTGGCATCAACTTGGGATGCGGATACGACGATAGCCCTTTGCCATCAACCTCTTGACGAAAGCCATTGAGTTGATCCTCGGAGAGTCGTCCTTCCAGGAAAGCACGCCCATAGACGCCGGGTGCGGCGTGTCCCTGAAAATAGACTAAATCTCCACCGTGGTCTGGCGTCTCTGCATGCCAGAAGTGATTCATTCCCGCACCGATCATGGTCGCCAGCGAGGCAAAGGTCGCAATATGCCCGCCCAAGTCGCCACCATCGGCCGGATTGTGGCTGTTGGCCCGAACCACCATGGCCATCGCATTCCACCGGATGTATGAGCGAATCCGCTCTTCAAACTCGGCATTGCCTGGCGATGCGATTTCAAGCTGAGGCGGAATCGTATTGATATAGGCCGTGTTGGGTGAGAACGGAATGTAGCCCCCGGAACGCCTGGCCAACTCAATCATTCGCTCGAGCAAATAGTGCGCGCGCTCGGCTCCCTCGGTTCTTAAAACCGATTCAAGGGCATCGAGCCATTCTTGTGTTTCGATCGGATCGTGATCGTCGCTGCGACTGTTCGTTGGTTGCTGAGGCAATGCAGACATTGGCGCTTCTCCCATGGAATGCCCCGATTCTAGGAAGTGCTTGATCAAACAACAAGCAAAATTTCGTAGAATGAAAAATAATTCCGTATTGTGGAATTATGGCGGCATAAAGCAAACAATAAGCCTTCACCCTACAATCTGCCCCCATGCCACTTACTCCCATACCCCGCTTTGACGGGCGCTTATCGGTCGTTGTTCCAGTTAAAAATGAGGAAGACAACCTCGAGCCATTGATTCGCGAGCTCATTGCGGCGCTTGGACCTGCCGGTGCAGATCTTCAGGAGTTCGAGATCATTTATGTTGATGATGGGAGCACGGACGATAGCTACAAGCGCCTACTTGATCTGAGCAATAGCTTGACTGTTCTTCGGGTCATCAGGCATCGGTTTTCTTGCGGCCAGTCTTCGGCTGTACATAGCGGCGTTCAGGTGGCTCAATTTTCATGGATTGCAACCCTCGACGGTGATGGGCAGAACGATCCCGCTGACCTTCCCAGGATGATTGAGCAATTGATCACGCATCAGACCAAGAGTGATCGCTTAGTGGCTGTTTGCGGGCATCGTGTTAAGCGAAACGATGACTGGTTGAGGCGTGCTTCCTCGAGGGTGGCCAATCGGGTTCGCGCTGCGATTTTGCAAGACGATACGCCTGATTCGGGTTGTGGCCTGAAGCTGTTTGCCCGTGCTGCTTTTCTCGAGCTGCCCTTCTTCAACCACTTGCATCGCTTTCTTCCCGCCTTATTCAGGCGGCAGCAACGCGAGGTGGTTTCAGTCGCGGTTAATCATCGACCAAGGACCTTGGGCACTTCGAAGTACGGCCTTAATAATCGCTTGTGGGCGGGTTTACTCGATCTGGCCGGTGTCTGGTGGTTGAATCGTCGAATGAAATTGCCCTTGATCGACCCACCGTGTTCCAGCGACAAGAAACAGCCCTAAGTAGGAAAGGACCGGCGTTTGGTCCCTTTTTGCTCTTAGCGCTACTCGCCTTATGCGCTCAGTTCAGACCGATTTTGCCGGTCGATGAAACCCGGTATCTGGGCGTTGCCTGGGAGATGTGGCTTCGAGGTGACCAACTTGTTCCTTATCAGAATGGGGCGCCCTATGCTCATAAGCCTCCGCTATTGTTCTGGCTCATTCAATTGGGATGGTGGCTCTTTGGCCCTCAAGAAATATGGCCGCGTCTGCTTCCGAGCCTTTTTGCCGCCGGACATCTGCTTTTTAGTTTCCTTGTCATAGGACGCTTGCTGCAATGGGATAGCACGCTGGGAAGTCGTCGCGAGGCTGATGTGGATCGACCTGGGTCTGCGTCCTCGCTCACACATGGGCAATCGCTAGCTGATGCAAGTCTTTGGATACTCAGTGGAAGCCTGCTGTGGACTTACTTCGCCACTGGCATCATGTTTGACATGATGCTTTCCATGTTTGTAGCGATGGCATGGTATGGGCTCTTTGAAAGCGGCTGGGCATGGTTTGAGCGTCGCGAGCGCGGCCGGATGTTGAAAGCATTTGGGTGGTTTGCCATCGGCCTCTTGGGTGCGCTGATGAGTAAAGGGCCGGTCGCTCTTTTGCACATCATGCCCTTGGCCCTAGGCCTGCCCTTTTTGCTTCGCAGCAAGCAAGCATCGATGATTTGGTGGCTGAGCCTGCTTTTTGCATGCCTTACAGCCTGTAGCATCATGCTCGGGTGGGCGCTGGCCGCAGCGAATGCCGGCGGTGAGGTCTATGCAAAGGCCATTCTTTGGGGGCAGACTGCCGGGCGTGTTGTGAAGTCTTTCGCTCACCGCGCTCCCCTGTGGTTCTACCTGGCAAGCATGCCTGTCATGTTTGCTCCGTGGCTATTTTGGCCTAGGCTTTGGATCGGCTTGTGGCATTCCGTGGCTGGGCTCAGGCATGCAGGTTTGGTGGAATCCTTCGCTCGCAGTCGCCTCTTGGCAGGCACTCTTTTGCTGGGCCTGCTCACACCGCTTCTGGTCCTCTCGTCGGTGAGTGGCAAACAAATGCAGTATCTTTTGCCCGAATTCACCTGGATAGCCTTACTCATTGCGGGTGCCCTGGCCATCCGAGATTCTGGGAAAGAGACCGCTCATCGCTGGCATGATCTTCTCCCGATTATTTGCGCCTGTGGCTTGATTTTGTTTTTGCCCTTTGCAAGTCAAATGCACTGGCTTGAGCACCATGAGGAGCCGGAGTGGCCGCTGATACTTGCTTGTGCCGCAGCCCTGCTCGCTTATGGATTAGCTGTGCAATGGATTCGACTGCGAGGCGGGATATCGGTTGCCATACCAGCGATTGCTGTGGCCAGTGCGCTGAGCAGCGCAAGCATCGGCCTAGGGATGACCGGACTCATGGGACCGGCTTGGGACATGGGGCCTGCCTCACAAGCGGTATCTTCCTGGCAGCAGGCTGGCCGACCACTTGCATGGCTTGGTTACTATCACGGCCAGTTTCATTGGAAAGGGCGACTTCAGTCGCCGCTAATCGTCGTGAAGGCGGATCAAGCGGAGCGCTGGCTTGAAGAAAATCCAAACGGCATTCTGTTGCTCGCAGCCGATCCAAATCCGCCAGCCGGTCCTTGGGCTGAGATCGCCCGCTACCCCTTCCGTGGGCAGTTTATTGTGGCACTTGGCTATCAAGCCGCGACTCGAAATTGAAACGCGAGACCATTGAGTCGCTGGGCGACAAAGGATGCTCAGGTTAGACTGGTCTAGCTGATCAGCCATGAGAAAGTTTCAAGCAATGCTATACTTGCAGGCTTGCTGCGCGCCCGTAGCTCAGTTGGATAGAGTACCTGGCTACGAACCAGGGGGTCGTGGGTTCGAATCCTGCCGGGCGCGCCAATCCATCCACCAAACTCCTCGCAAAGCATCGCATCGAGGCTGCCAAGCGGCTCAACAGGGCTTGTCGCGATGAGCACCGGGTGGATGGTGACCTTTGCATCTATGCTCGCCCTTGGCATTACTTTCGGCGCTTCGTATTCATTTGGCGCTTTTTTCTCTGTACTTAGCAATAGCTTTCAAGCACAACGTGCTGACATCTCCTTGATGTTTGGTTTGGCAGGCTTTCTGTACTTTGTCGCTGGCGCAGCAGGCGGTATCGCTGCCGTTCGACTAGGGCCTCGACTTGTTGCTTCTTGCGGCATGGTATTCATCGGATTGGGTGCTATCGCAGCTAGCCGAGCTGAAACGCTCCAAGAAATATATTGGACATACGGCTTGGGCATAGGCTTGGGCATTGCTCTGGTGTACACCCCTGTGATGGGTGCCGTCCCTCCATGGTTTACCAAGCATCGTTCGCTGGCCAGTGGTGTGGCTAGCGCTGGCATCGGACTTGGGACCTTGATCATTCCCCCTTTGGTCAGTCTCGGCATCAGTCATCTGGCATGGCGTGAGACGATGTTCTATCTTGGGCTAGGCTCCATGCTTCTTGGACTGATTGCGACCAGTCAAATTCGCATGCCTCACCAAGCCGGAACCCTGCAACAAAACTTGAGTGGGATGAGCCTGCGCGAGGCCGTGCGCAGCAAGCCATTCTGGCTGTTATTCGGTATCTGCACGATTGCGGGCCCAAGTCTGTTTTTCCCATTTGCGCACCTCATTCAGTTTGCTCGCGACCAAGGCGTAGGAGAAGTCCAAGCGGTATCAACGATTGGGTTTATAGGGATCGGTAGTATTGCCGGCCGATTTCTGATTGGCTTTTTCGCCGATCGATATGGACGTCTTGTCACCATGGGCGTTTCAAATGCGATCTTGGCCTGCTCCTTACTTATCTGGTTGCTCGATCCAGGTTGGCTTGGGCTCATGCTGTTCGCCTTATGTTTCGGTCTTTCTTATGGCTCGGTCGTTGCCCTTTTCCCGCCGATCTGCATGGATTTTTTTGGTGCTCGCGCAGTTACTGGAATCCTTGGTTTGGTTTATAGCGGTGCCGGCATCGGCAATTTGCTTGGGCCAGTGGGTGCTGGGGCGCTTTTTGATAGATTTGGTAACTATAAGCTTGCAGTCGCTATTGCTGTAGCTTGTGCCTTCATGGCGGTTTTGTTCTGCTTTTTGCTGAGTCGCTGGAAACAGCGAAATCAGCCCGTTATGTATTGATTGATGAAAAGGGAGGAGTTTGTCCATGGATAAGTCGGCAAAAACATCAAGAGGACTTTTTGACCTAGAGGGCCAGGTGGCAGTGATCACAGGCGCTAGTCGAGGCATAGGAAGGGCGATAGCAATCAGACTTGCCGAGCACGGCGCTCGCGTTGTGGTATCGAGCAGAAAGATTGAGGCCTGCGAAGAGGTGGTCGACATCATTCGAGCAGCCGGCGGCCAAGCCATGGCGCTTAGCTGTCATATCGCGAGGAAAGAAGCGTTGCAGGCCTTGGTCGATCAAAGCATGAACGCTTGGGGCCGCATCGACAGCCTTGTATGCAACGCGGCAGTAAATCCCTACTTCGGCCCATCAATTGACATGCCCGATGAGGCCTACGATCGCGTCATGAATAGCAATGTACGAAGCAATTTCTGGCTTTGCAACATGGTGGCCCCCATCATGAAGCGCCAGGGTGGCGGCAGCATCATGATCGTTTCGTCCATCGGTGGTTTCCAGGGCTCTGATCGGCTTGGGGTTTATTGCATCTCCAAGGCTGCGGATATGCAACTTGCCCGAAACCTTGCTGTCGAATGGGGTGAACACAACATCCGCGCGAATTGCATCGCACCTGGCCTTATTAAAACTGACTTTGCCAGGGCTTTGTGGGAGAACCCCAGCATCCTCGAAAAAACGGTTGCGCATACACCACTTGGACGAATTGGCGAGCCTGATGAAATCGCGGGTGCCGCGGTATTCCTCGCTTCAGCGGCTGGCTCTTATACGACCGGTCAAACCTTTACGATTGATGGGGGCCGGACATCAGGTATGTCTCGGTCCGACTAATCGCTCATGTTGACTTCGGTGTTGGTTTTTCGTTTGAAGGATCGCCCAGG
>VGHV01000109.1 GCA_016868095.1 Betaproteobacteria bacterium | reverse complement strand
CACGATTTGAGTTGGCGCGTCATCTCTCGATGGCGCAACTCAATGCCTTGATGCCGCCCGTCCTAACCGACTTATCAGCTTTTTACCGTGACCTGGCAGCCTACCGCCCGCTTGGTAAGCAGAAAGGCCCTCATATGCAGGCCGTTACAGAAACTGGCTTTGAAACCTTCGAAGGTATAGGCTCTAATAATTGGATTGTTGATGGTACGCGCACTGCCAGTGGCAAGCCCTTGCTAGCCAATGATCCGCACCTTGGCTTGAGTGCGCCTTCGATATGGCATATCGCTCATTTGCGTGCACCGGGCCTTGACGTTGTCGGTGCGGTGCTTGTCGGGATACCCGCGGTTGTTTTGGGTCGCAACGGCCACGTGGCATGGGGCTTTACCAATACCGGACCCGACGTTCAAGATTTAATGCTTGAGCAACTACATCCCGAAGATCCAAGCCGATATCGGATCGCTATGATTGGTAAAGACCAAGAGTCCTATACAAGCTTTGAAACAAGAACCGAGGAAATAAGGGTTCGCGGCGACAAGGCCGAGACAAGGGTGTTTCGTCGCAGCCGACATGGGCCAGTGATATCGGATGTGAATGAAGCTTTGCAAGCACAAGTCGATCCAAGCCGCTATGCGCTGGCCCTGCGGTGGACGGCTCTTGCTGAAGATAATCTAAGTCTTGAGGCCTCCATAGCAATGGCTCAGGCAAGCAATATTGAGCAGTTGCGCGATGCCTTGCGTCTTTATCAAGCACCAGCCCAAAACGTTGTCATGGCTGATTTGCAGGGTGATGTAGCCTACCAGGTTGCCGGACTTGTGCCTAAGCGCAAGGAAGATAAGCTTGCTGGTGTTGCACCGGTTCCAGGCTGGGATCCCAGATTTGCTTGGGATGGATTTTTGAGCTTTGATCAATTGCCTCACAAGAACCGTAGGGACATTCTTGCAGAGGGTGCGGTTTTTGCCACTGCTAACGAAAAGCCCGATCACGCTGCTTTTTTGGGTCATGATTTCGCGCGACGCGATCGTAAGGATCGCATCACTGAATTGCTCTTAAAAGAAGACCGTCATACGATTGAGAGCATGCGATCTATCCAAGCTGACCGTTATTCAAAGTCGCTTGATACTTTAATCAAAAAAATGGGCAAGCCACAAAGTAAGCACCCGCTGCATGCAAAAGCATGGCCTTTGCTTGAAGGATTTGCGGGTGATATGGATCGATCATCGGTGGGGCCAAGCCTGGCGATTGCCTGGGTCGATGCATTGACGAGGCGCATACTGTCTGATGACTTGGGCGCGGGTCTTTGGTCGAGACACTATGGTCGGCGTGACTTTCGAACGGCCATTGAGCACATCGTATCAACGAAGGATGAGTCATGGTGCGATGATCGGACGACTCAAGTTATAGAAAGTTGCTCGATGATGTTGGCGCTTGCCTGGGACGACGCCTTAGACCAGCTAGCAAAACGCTATGGTGATAATCCGCTTACCTGGACATGGGGGAGACTGCATCCTGCAGTTAGCAGCCATCGACCTTTTTCAAATATGCCTGGCTTAAGTTCACTGTTTGAGCTGCGTGTACCCAGCGATGGTGAAACCTACACCATTAATGTGGGCCGGCTTTCATTGTCGAGCCGCGATGAACCTTACCGAAATCAACATGCCGCAAGTTTGCGTTTTATTTTCGACTTATCAAGCACTGAGGCTTCGCGCTATGTGCTTCAAACAGGACAGTCAGGCTGGTTTTTTATGCCCAGCTACCGAAACATGAACAACGAATGGGCCGACGTCCGCGATCGGCCCTTGCGTATGAACCCCAAGGCGAAAGATCTGCGTGCTCAAGAACAATGGATCCCGCTGAGTACTCGGTGATGATCTATAATATATAGAAACTATAATTTATAGTAAACCATTTGCTGAGTGCTGGCAATCAGTGCACCCTGTCTGGACCATAAATAGGCTTGTTGATCGAAAAACCCGCGATTAAAGCGGTTGGTGTCAGCAAGGCCCAGCAAATAATCCTGCCCAATAGCATCGATGTCCTGCTGACTGCCGTGAAAATAAATGCTCATGCTGATGGTGCCTGCTGGCACCCAGATCGGCCGCCGGACAAAAATCCTTGGAAAGAAGATGTCGCACAAGGAGGCAAGCCCCGGGAAGTCGAGCTGGCGCAAGGGTTCATCCCGAAACCACAATAGGCTTTTGCTGTCTTGGACTTCAGGTAGTCCGAATCGTTCGATAGCGCTATCAAGTGATGCCTGATCCTGCGCCTTGCCACGAATTTGCATATCGCCTTTCACATAGCGCATATCAAAACTATTGACCCAGTCAGGCGCCTGCGGCCTGTAAAACCGCTCAAGCGTTTCAGGCTGCGGTACTTCAGGCATAAGCATCTCTTGCATGCTCCAGGTTTGGCGGCGTAGCGCAGTGATCAGCATGCCAGTCATAACCACGACAGGTTCTTCGCCCTGGTCCTGCACCATGTCGATGGCCCAGTGTTGGGTACTCCGATTGCTGCGCTTGATGCTGCATTGGATTTCAAAGGCACCGTCGGCAACCGGTGCGGCATAGTGCAGCGTCAGTGACATCGGATCACCGATGCGACGCTCATCAAGCATGACGGCTTGAAGCATTTGTGCTGCGGTTACCCCGCCGTAGGGACCAACCATATTCCGATAAAACGGATGTGTGCTGCCTTGCCACTGGCCAGGCCGTCCGTCAGGCACCAATACCAAAGCCTGATCGAGGGGATGGACGCTTTCGGATGCTCGTAACATGAAAAAATAGACCTTTAAATCAACAACAACGAAGACGACGGCATGAATTTACAACTTTCGGGGCGCAACGCACTTGTCACAGGCGCATCGGCTGGGATTGGACGCGCAATCGCCAGAGTTCTCGCCCAAGAGGGCGTCAGGCTTGCGATCAGCGGGCGCCGTTTGCCTGAGCTCGAATCGCTCGCAGCAGAGATTGAATCAAATGGTGGCCTCAAACCGGCCATCATTGTTCAGGAGTTTATGGCAGAAGATGCTGCGCAAAACATTGCCCAAAAAAGTCTAGCAGCTTTGGGTTCGGTTTCGATATTAGTGAATAACGCGGGTGGTTCGAGGCCTTTCACGCTTGATTCAGGTGAATCGCAATGGGAAGAGGCGATGACCTTGAATTTCACCCGTCATCGGCAGCTAACGGCTTTTTTGCTGCCGCAAATGATGGACGCCTCATGGGGTCGTATCATCAACATCACGGGTAAATCGGAGCCTGAAGGGATCAACGGTGCATTCAGTGCAAAAGCGGCTGTGCATGCCTGGGCCAAGGGATTATCGAGAGACATTGGCAAGCATGGCATTACCGTGAATTGCATCCCACCCGGGAGAATTCTTAGCGATCAGATTTTGCGAAATTACAGTCCAGAGTTTCGCCAGTGGCAGTCGGAGCACGAAATCCCGGTGGGGCGCTATGGCGAACCTGAGGAGCTCGCTCATTTGGTTGCGTTTTTGGCCTCACCAAAAGCCTCGTATATTACGGGGGCCGTCATCCCTGTTGATGGCGGTCTTAGAAAATATCAATTTTAGTACAGAGTGAATTGGTAACGAGCGCGGTAGTCCGAAGCGAGTAAGTCCAAAACGGGCTAGTCCAAAGCGAATAAAAAGTAATCTGTCTTTAAGAACGCTATGAAGGAAGATCGTGAAAGAAAATAATCAATTGAAAGGGCAGGAAGTCTTCTTGCCGGTGAGTAAAACCCGCCGTCATTGGGTCAAGAAGGCCACTGGCGGACTTGCTGCGCTGAGCAGTGCTGGCTTAAGCCGTGGTATCGCGTCGAGCGCCTTAGGTCTTGCTGCCATGGCTGGATCAGCAAACATTCATGCGCAAACTTGGCCAAGTAAATCAATCCGCCTGGTTGTGCCCTTCGCACCGGGTGGTACCTCAGAGATTGTCGCGCGAGCAGTCGCAGCCGAACTTACTAAACTCTTAGGGCAATCGGTTTATGTCGAAAACAAACCGGGCGGCGCAGGCACGATCGCCATGTCAGAAGTGGTTCGAGCTGCACCCGACGGACACACTTTGATTCTCGGCCACGTGGGCACACTAGCGGTTAATCCCTACGCCATGTCTAAGCAGAGCTATGACGTGAATCGAGACTTTCAGCCGGTGGCATTGTTGGCTCGCGTCCCCAATTTGTTTGTGGTCCACCCCTCGGTACCTGTGAAAAACTTAAAGGAATTCGTTGAACTAGCCAAGAAAAAGCCCGGTGTTTTGAACTATGGATCGGCAGGCAACGGCAGTGCAGGGCATCTCGCTTTTGAGTACTTGCAACTTGTGACCGGCACTGACTTAACCCACATCCCCTACCGCGGGACCGGCCCACAGCTTGTTGATTTGCTTGCAGGTCGTACCGAAGCTTCTTCTGCGGGTGCGCCGGCCTTATTGCCCCATTTGCGAGAAGGTAAGCTCAAAGCGCTTGCAGTAGGTATGCCTCAACGCATCGCTGCACTACCCGATGTGCCCACCGTTGCCGAGCAGGGCTATCCAGGTTTTGAGACCTCCCAGTGGTACGGCATTATTGCCCCTGCCGCCGTGCCGAAAGACATTGTGCAACGGCTCTCGCAAGCGATCGGCGAAGCGATGAAAGCAAGTTCAATTACAGAACGTTTTGCGAAAGATAACGCTGTTGCCGGGGGCGGGAGCCCCGAAGATTTTGCACGGTTTATCAAAGCCGAGCAGGATCGTTGGTCGGCTGTTGTGAAAAAGTCCGGCTTAAAACTTGATTAAGTATGCTCGACGTACTTGTTATTGGTGGTGGTAACGCTGCCTTATGTGCGGCCTTGGTTGCTGCAGAGGCTGGCGCCAAGGTTATGTTGCTCGAGTCGTCTGCGCGTGAGGAGCGTGGCGGCAACTCGATCCATACGCGCAATATTCGTTGCATGCATGACGAACCTCAAGATGTTCTCACCGAGGCTTATCCAGAAGATGAGTACTTCGAGGATTTACTGAGAGTTACTAAAGGTATTACGAACGAGGCATTGGCGTGCATGGTGATTCGGCAGTCTTCAAACTGCCGAAGCTGGATGCGGCATCACGGGGTTCGCTTTCAACCCTCACTCGGAGGTACCTTGCATTTGTCGCGAACCAATGCATTTTTCCTGGGTGGTGGCAAAGCCTTAGTCAATGCTTATTACCGAAGTGCCGAACGTCTTGGTATTCAGATTCGCTATCAATCACCCGTGGTCGGTCTGGAATGCAAGGGTAAGCGCATTGTTGCGGCGCTGATCGGTGAGCCTGGCGCTGCTGACCGTGATGATGTAAGTGCCGATTGGCCAGTCCGTGAGCGGATCGAGGCTAAATCGATTGTGATTGCGAGCGGCGGCTTTGAATCTAATATTCCTTGGCTGACAGAGGCCTGGGGCGAGGCAGCAGCTAATTTTCGCATCCGTGGTTGTCGCTTTAATCGTGGTCGAGTATTGCGCCAACTCATCGACGCAGGTGCGCAAGCGATTGGCGATCCCACGCAATGCCATGCGGTTGCCATCGATGCAAGAGCGCCGCTATACGACGGCGGCATTGTTACAAGGGTTGACTGCGTTTCACTCGGTATTGTCGTGAATACAGCGGGCGAGCGCTTTTACGATGAAGGTGAGGATTTTTGGCCTAAACGATATGCCATTTGGGGCAGACTCGTAGCCAAGCAAGCGGGCCAACTGGCCTGGTCGGTGATTGATTCGCAGGCGCATGGGCGTTTTATGCCACCTGTTTTTCCCGGCGAAGAAGCGCAAAGCCTTCCCGAGCTGGCAAGGAAAATGAATGTGCCGGTTGAGCCATTCATGAAGACCGTCGAAAACTATAACGCTGCCGTGGTCCCTGGGCACTTTGACCATGCCGTGCTCGATGATTGCCACACGCAAGGCCTCACGCCGGCTAAAACCCATTGGGCACTTCGATTAGAAAAACCACCCTATCGTGCTTATCCCTTAAGGCCTGGCATAACCTTTACCTATCTGGGCGTGAAGGTCGATGAAGATGCCAAGGTACTAGGTTTTGATAATGTTTATGCCGCTGGTGAGATTATGGCTGGTAACGTACTCGGCCAAGGTTATGTTGCTGGTATCGGTATGACGATCGGTACGATTTTTGGGCGCATCGCTGGTGAGCAAGCCGCTAGCCACGCAAGCCGTGACCACGCATCAAGCTGAGGTAATCAAGGTGACCCAAACATCTAGTTTTCGTAGCATTATGTTGAGCCCTGCTCAAGCCGAAGGGGCAAGAGTGATGGGCATATGCAATTCCTGCAGGTATTGCGAGGGCTTCTGTGCGGTCTTTCCCGCGATGGAGCGAAGACTCGATTTCAAGTCGACCGATATGGATTACCTCGCGAATTTATGCCATAACTGCGGCGCTTGCTATCACGCCTGTCAATATGCACCGCCTCATGAATTTGCACTCAACGTCCCGCAAGCGATGGCAAAAATTCGCAAAGAGAGTTATGCGCATTATGCCTGGCCCTCTTCGCTAGGGCGTTTGTATCAGCGACAGGGATTTGCGCTTTCGCTTGCGTTGGTCTTTGCCTTTGCGGTCATGATGTTTGTGGCCAACGCACTCATTGGATCTACAGCGGTTCAAGGGCAGCAATCGTTTTATGCCGTCATGCCACACGAGACGATGGTGCTCTTATTTGGATCGGTCTTTTTGTTTGCCATACTCGCTATGGCGATCGGAGCGATTCGATTTTGGCGTGAGCAAGCGGTGCCAACTCAGGCGGGGGCCGATAAGGAGAGCCTTGCTGCCATTGCAAGCCTTCGTTATCTGGATGGAGGCGGCGATGGCTGTGTTGAGCAAAGCGATGCACCAAGCCTTGCGCGCCGGCATTTACACCATGCGACTTTCTACGGCTTCATGCTGTGCTTTGCATCGACCTCGGTGGCAACCTTGTATCACTATGGTTTTGGCTGGAAAGCACCGTATGACTTTTTGAGTCTCCCAGTGATCCTTGGGACCTTGGGTGGTGTGTTGATGTGCGTGGGTACTGCAGGCTTGCTTATGCTGCGCATCAGGCGCGACCCACGCCTCGGGGATCCCGAGCAGTTTCCGATGGATATTGGTTTTATTAGCCTTTTGTTTTTAGTAGCCTTCACCGGCCTCATGCTTTTGGTCCTGCGTGATACCTCGGCAATGAGGGCAAGTCTCATCGTGCATCTGGCCACGGTCATGGCATTTTTTCTGCTTATGCCTTACTCGAAGTTTGTCCATGGTCTTTATCGTGGGCTCGCCATCCTCAAGCACCAACGCGAGCAAAAATCTCCTAATCCTCTCGGACTTGCAGAAGGTTAACTATGTCTATCAGTCAATCGCGCCGTCACCTATTGAGCGCACTTCCGGTACTCACGCCTAGCGCAAGCGCTCCTCTCGCCGCGGGCAGCCTTCTGGGGGGCTTTTCGAGTGCGCATGCGCAGTCATCCTGGCCAAACAAGCCGGTTCGCCTTGTTATACCCTTCCCCGCAGGTGGTGCAACCGATATTATCGGTAGAACACTTGCAGCCCGCCTGTCTACCTCACTGGGACAGCAGGTTATTATTGAAAATAAACCTGGTGCGGGGGGTGTCATCGGAGCAGACTCGATAGCAAAGTCTGCACCCGATGGCTATAGCATTGTGCTGGCAACAGGCTCAACCCATTCGGTTGGTCCGGCGCTTAATCCAAAGCTGCCCTATCAGGCAGACAAAGACTTC
>VGHV01000108.1 GCA_016868095.1 Betaproteobacteria bacterium | reverse complement strand
AGTTCAAGATAGCTGTGGCAAACGCACCCGGCGCAAACGCAAGGACAGTCGCTGAATATGTCATCGGCCAGCTGATTAATCTCTCGCGCCACTTGGTTCAGGTGCACAACACGCTCAATCAATACGACTGGGCAACCGCGCGGGCACTTAGTTCGAATGCGACAGAACTCAAAGGCAAATGTCTTGTCATCGTCGGTGTCGGTGCTATCGGGTCCATGATTGCCAAAATTTGTAGCACTGGTTTTAACATGCGAGTGATCGGTGTAACGCAGACATCTCGAAGGCATTCGGATTTCATTGAATACAAACCTCTGGGTGAGGCACTTGGCCAAGCGGATTATCTTGTTTTGTCATGCCCCCTCAATGAAAAAACACAAGGACTTATTGACCACAAAGCCCTCCAAATGTTGAAGCGGGGCGCAAAGCTAATCAACGTCTCTCGAGGAGCCGTCATTGATGAGCAAGCGCTAATCTCCGCGCTAAAAGAGGGGCAACTTGGGGGAGCTGCGCTTGATGTATTCCATGTTCAGCCGTTACCTGAAACTTCACCACTAAGAAACATGCAGCAGATCGTTTTATCGCCTCATTTAGCTGGCATTACCGATGAAAGCATGGAGGTCATGAGCGAAATGGTGGTCAGACAAATTGAAGCCATGGAAGAAGGAAAACTACCTGAGCATCTGATCAACAAGGAACAGGGTGAGGCTATCGAGCGACGCTGGCAAATGATCGATACATCTGCAAACGTAACCTGATCATGAAGATAAAAAAGGTCCTAGCTCATTGGGTCCATGTTCCGATTCCTTACGAAAATCAACACGTCTCTGATTTTGGCAGGGTCTCGTCCTTCGACGCAGTGATCGTCCGGATAGAAACGAGTTGTGGGATCGTCGGATGGGGAGAGGCCAAGGAGGAAGTTGGTAGTGCTTCGAACTGCTCTGCCCTAACTAGCTTAATCAATCAACGGATAGGGCCTTCGCTAGTCGGTGAGGACCCTCGCGACATTAACCGTCTTGCTGACACAATATATAACGGTAGCCGTGCACATTACGCCCTCCGCGAAGGACATGTCTTCCCAATCTTAGGAAGAAGAGGCATCACAGTCGCCGGCATGAGCGGCATCGATATCGCGTTGTGGGACATCCTCGGCAAATCACTTGGCGCGCCGGTCTGGAGGTTGTTAGGTGGCAGGAGATCGGATCGCATGCCCGCATACGCTTCAGGTGGTTGGGCGGGTGTTGACCTAATCGGAGATCAGTTGCTTGGCTATGTGCAGCGCGGCGGTTTTAGTGCGGTAAAGATGAGAGTGGGCATCATTGATGGTTCACCCAGTCATTCCGCCCGTCGTGTCCACGCCGCGAGGGAAGCACTTGGACCAACGATCGGACTTGCATGTGATGCCCATGGTACCTTCACGGTTTCAGAAGCCAAGCAGTTTTGCAGACTTGCCGAAGACGCAAATCTACTATGGTTCGAGGAACCCGTTAGTGCAGACGACAAGCGCGGGCTTGCCGAGGTCCGGAGATCAACATCAATTCCTATAGCGACTGGCGAGAGTGAATTCAACCGATTCGATTATCGAGAGCTGGCGGAGTTAGGAGCAGCAGACATTTTTCAGCCAGACTTAGCCATATGCGGTGGTGTCACAGAGGCAATAAGAATTGGCGCAATCGCATCTGCTTGGAATCTTCGGCTTGCCCCGCATCTTTGGACTGGTGCCCTCGCTTTTGCTGCGGGAATGCATGTTGCGGCAGCTTCACCTGCGGGCTGGATCCTAGAGTACTCATTAGGAGCAAACCCTTTACTTCAAGAACTTGCTCAAGAGCAGTTTAAGGTGGAGGAAGGAATGATTGAAATACCAGATCGACCTGGCTTGGGTGTTACCGTCAAAGAGTCGTTTATCGATCGTTATACTGTGTCTTGATGTTAAGTTGTTTGAACCATTAATTAGAATTACTCGTCGGCTACTAAGCGATACCGCCTTCCCCGAGCCTTAACCGGATCAAGCAAGGTAAGATCATTGGGCTCTATTGAAAACCCTTCTGGATACGGTGCCCGCACTGCCATCCCGATCGACTTCATCACACGGTTATCGCGATAATAGCAACGCGTGATAACGCTAACCAAGCTTGCGCAAAGATCGGGCCGCGTCGATGTCAGCATAGCGGCCAGAGCAGCAGCATCACTTTGCTGCGCTTGTTTTATAAGCGATAACGCTTCTCGAATGGCAGGCAGATCACGCCCCAGCGAAGCCAGAAGATCGGCAAAGATGAGCGGATCATCGGCACCTGGCACACCAAAGGCTTCGCTTTGCGGAATCATGAGACCAGCAACTTGACGCAATAAACCGACCTCCTCGGCGCTGAGTCCAGATTGAGTGTCGGCGCTGGTCAATGGACTGAGGGACACTATTGCAAAAGGCGAAACCGTCTTCATTGGGTTTTTCTAGCTCCATGCTCACTTAATCGTCAAAAAGATGCGTAAGACGCTGCTTGATCTGATCCGCTATATAAAGTGCAATTGCTTGTATGGTTGCTGTGGGATTCACGCCACCGGAGGTAACAAAAACACTAGCATCCACAATAAAAAGATTTTTTACGTCGTGCGCTCGTCCCCAGGGGTTAACGACCGACTCCTCTGGATCTTTACCCATGCGCGCCGTCCCCATCAAATGCCAGCCGGCATAACTTAACGGGGACTCTGTCGCGATATCCCGGGCACCAGCGGTTACTAAGATTTCTTCCGCCTTAGTTTGAGCGAAGGCCATCATCCGCTTACTGTTTTCACTTAATCGATAGTGAATGCGTGGCGCTGGAATCCCGTGCGCGTCTTTGAGCACAGGATCAAGCTCAACCCGATTATGCAATTCAGGGAGATCCTCGCAGATAGCGAGCATGCCGGCAGATCGATCAAATATTCGCCTAAAGGCTGCATGATGGTCCTCTCCCCAAGGGATTTTCCCCCAAGCCATGCCAGACATCGCCGTCTGAACTGGCCCTTGACCACGACCAAACTGCCAGGTAAAGCCTCGAACAAAATCTCTTGAACGATCTGTTTCATAGAACTCCTGACTCCAGGCGACAATATGAGAGCCACGATAACCATCTAAGGGCTCATCAAAGTAGCCTCTTGCGAGCGCATAGGGATGAAACATCAAGCGCTTGCCAACCAGACCACTTGAATTGGCAAGTCCATGTGGAAAGCGTGAAGAAGTTGAGTTCAAGAGCAAACGCGGCGTGCCGATACCGTTACAAGCCATGATCACCACTTCGGCAGCTTGAAACTGTTCCTTGCCCAATTCGTCATAATAAATAACACCCGTGGCCCTGCCGTCTTTGTTCGTACAAATCTCGCGAACACGGCAGCGTGTTCGAAGCGCAACACGCTGCCTTAGAGCCTCTGGCCAATAAGTAATATCGGTGCTCGCCTTCGCTCCTTGAGAACAACCTGCGATGCAGTGGCCCAGATGGATACAAGGCGCTCTGCCCTCATAGGCCTGCGTTGCGATCGCAGCGTCGGCTGGCCACCAGTGCCAACCGAGTTGATTCATCGCCCTGCCAAATAGCCGCCCAGTTTTACCCATGCTCAGCGGCGGCAAGATAGCGGCTTTGGGTGGATACGCAGGATCACCGGCAAGACTTGCAACACCCATCATCCGATCGTTGAGCTCAAAATAGGGCTCAAGCGTCTGATAAGAAATAGGCCAGTCATCAGCAACACCATCGAGGGTTCGGACCTGAAAATCAGAGGGATGCATCCGAGGAAAGTGGGCAGCGTAAAGAATCGTGCCGCCACCTACAGCGTTATAGTTTGCAACCTTAATTGGGGAATCATCTTCTTGAATCGGATAGTCCGCTGGCAAGCCCCGCCTGTTGGGGCTGATACTGAAGTCGCCGTACTGCCGCTCCTCCCAATCGCGGCCATGACTCGGAAACTCGCTTTGCCGAACCCAGTCTCCCTGTTCCAGACAGAGAATGCGCATCCGTGTTTCTGCAAGACTCCAGGCGACAGCCGCGCCAGATGCTCCCGCTCCAATAATGAGAACGTCAACAGGCTCCATGGACTAAGGCCCTCTGTCTAGGATGCTCTGTTGCGGTACGAATAACCAATCTGCCGCATTTAATCGTCGATCAGGTTTGTGTCCGACTTCGTCCCATCAGGCCATGAAGCTTGATTGGGGGATGCGCAAGAATCGCCTCCTCGATGGGCTCAGTCCCCCAGCCTGGTCGATCAGGCATCAGCAAATGGCCATCCTCATACGAGGGCACATGGGTAAACAATTCATGATCCCAAGAGATCCGGTCGATATCTACTTCCATGATGCGCAAATTAGGCACAGCAGCACAAAAGTGCGCATTCATCATCGTGCAAAGATGGCCGTAAAAATTATGGCAAGCAACGTTCACCTCATGGGCATCCGCAACCGCTGCGATCTTCATCGACTGCCAAACACCGTTCCAAGGCGTATCGATAATCGCTACGTCGATTGCTTGGCGCCTAAAAAAGGGCAAGAACTGTTGGACACCGATGAGTGTTTCACACGAGGCAATGGGATGTGGACTATGCGAGCGAATGAAGGCCAATGCATCGGGATCACGGCTATCGATCTCGACCCAAAATAAATCATGATCAGAAGTCCCACGCAAAATTTTCAAATAGCCTTCAGTTTTTGCATTGAAATTCAAATCGAGCAAGATTTCGAGATCCGGGCCGGCTGATTCGCGAATCGTTTGCAAATGTTCTCGTAAACCATTCAAAATCTTTTTTTCGACATTCAAAGGCGGCGAAAATGGATTCCCAAATCCAGGCGCCCAGCCTGCGATGCCAGCTTGTTCATAGCGCCAGATATTGGTTTTTACGGCCTTAAATCCGCGCTCAACAGCCTCTTTGGCCATCGCCCGAACGCCCGATTGATCCCTTATTTCGGGCTGGTAGAAAGGAATCCGACCGGCGCGCCATGTCACGAAATGCGACCAATAAACTGGCAGACGATCGCGTATCTTCCCACCCAAGAGTTCGTAACAAGGCAGCCCTAAGGTCTTTGCTTTGGCATCAAGCAAGGCATTCTCGATAGCCCCGAGTGCCTGCCCTACCACACCGCCCGCACCGGGACGGGTCGCACTAAAAAGCTCCTCGCGGATGCGCTCGTGCTGCATGACCGACTGACCAATCACGCGTGGGCTAAGTTGCTCAATGACCGCTGCAACACCCGGTGAGCCAAATCCCTCATCGAATTCACTCCACCCCACCACGCCCTCATCGGTAAGCAACTTCACAAAATAGTAATTCCGCCACCCTGCACTACATGAGAGCGTCGTTAGGCTTACGATGTTTGTGTTCTTCACAAGCGAACTCCTTTGATACATGCCTGAGGCAGGAAAGCTTAATCTTGCACATTTGCGGGCCGTTGTTGAGCGCGCTTGCCGCATCAACACCCGCTTTTGCAATAAGATGGAACAAACATCAACTCAACTTAGCTTTCATGTCGACCATAGCGCCAACCGGATTTGTGATCTACGCTTTAGAACTCCATACTGTCTCTCGTTTTTATGCGCGTTTATTGCTTGCAAAGATCATCGAAGCGGATACCAAACACCAAGTCCTCGCCTGGGATGATGGTCAGCTTGTGATTCACGCCATTCCAGCCGAGTTCGCAAAAGGCATACGTATCGAAAGTCCACCTGTACCCCGGCAAGAGCAGGCTATCAAGCCTTGGTTCAAGGTCAATCACTTGCTCGATGCCCGTTGGACCACCGAATTTTGTGGCGGGAAAGTTTGCGGCGAGGTTTGGCTTGGCCCTGGTTACAAGGCACTTGATGTATGTGACCCAGAGGGCAATGTACTCCAGTTACGCGAGCATACGACCGAGCCTAAGTGAGGTGTTATCCTCAGATCCGATCCCATTGAATCAATGGGACTTGCGATCGGTCTAATCCTAAGACGGTTTGTAAGCTCAATCGTTTGGCGTCAGGTGAGGCTGTGCCCTTTAATCGAAGCGAAGGCGCATGTTTGCGCTGAATTTCAAATTCTATATCACTTCCACTTACCCGCCCCTCGCCAATTGGGTGAGTGAGTCCTTGATTGACAGTTCTTAATTCAATCATTTGATGCGACTGAATGAGCTCGATTGAATCGGATCCAAGGCCAATGTCAGCGGGGATTCGCCATCGACCGCCCACCCGCGCAGGTACGATCCACAACATCGCCAGCTCATTGGGCACATGGGCGATTATATGATCAGGGCGCCACGAACCGAGATCAAAACGGTTCGATAGCACTCTCGTGCCGGGTCGCAGTTGCTCAAGTCGTGGGGAAAGTTTGGCATTGAGTGATTCACCAAGGTACAAGGTAACCACGCTGGCATCAGAAAAGTCAACTTGAAAGAGGTCAGCCTTCTTGAAACTGACCCGATCGGCGACACCAGCGCGTATAGCATGACGCTTGGAGAGTTCGACCAAATCAGCGTTGTATTCAATACCGATAGCTTTAGCGCCGAAATACTGGGCAGCCAGTATTGGGATAATGCCATCACCCGATCCAAGATCATAGACAAGATCGGAAGCTTCAGTCTTTGCCGCTTGAAGCATTGCCATCGAGATCGCACGGCTTGAAGGCATCCACATGACGTCCTTCCCAGCGCTGGCCAACTGCAGGCGATACAAATCATCCCCGTAATTGGTGCTCGTGCATGCGATGAGCGTACAGGATGATAATGTTAATCCTGCTTTACGAAGAAAGCCTCGGCGGTGTGGCTCGGATTCTTGCATCGTGCAATGTTTGGTGGATAGGCTAAAGATTACTGCCAAATGCTAGATAAGCGCCAAACTTTAAACCCATTTTGCAAGTCGGACGGCCATGGCAGAGCCCTGACCAACCAGTGAACACCAAAGCCTAAACATAAAGCCAGGCCGTGTAGCCCCCAGCTTATCGAGCGCATCATCACGGTGCTCGAGTTCATCATGGCGAAAAGCTTCAAGCATTGCCAAGAGATTGGGATACTCGCCGAACACATGTTGAGGCGTTTCAGCCTTTAGTCCACATTGAATGTCGCTATGACATGCTGATTGACTCGAGCGTTCAGGCCCTGCTTTAATCAAGTCTTCTTTCAAACGCTCGATTTGCTCTAAATAATGAACATCGACAAATTGTTCGACGGCAGCAATGGTTCCGAGCATCCAACGACGTCCAAGCAGCGCTGGAATACTACCGGTCATAATCCCTGCTAAAACCCATAGCGGTAGCAGGCGGCTTCGGAATCGCCAGGGCAAAATGCGATTCATGGCATCAAGATGGATTTGCTCTTGACGGCGGTGCGACTCGAGCATGGCACACAAATCAGGGTCACGGGTAAACCAGCGCATGCTGCGATAAATCCACACAGCTCCCGTCTCACCCGCATGATCTGATCGAATCGCGGCAACCATATGGGCAGGCAACCAATCGGGTCTAAACCAGCTTGACGCCCAGATCTGCAGCGAAGGACGGATACGCAAAAACATGGCATACACTGCATCCATAAGCCAAAGCCCACCGGGCAAGCGACCCAACAAGGCTAAAGCTCGCCAACTCGGCGCAAGCCGGCTCCAAAGCCGAACAAAGGCTGGTGCACCATGAAACCACTGACCATCATGGCTATAGATATGAAATCGTTGCAATAACTGCATTCGATCAGGCTGATATCCCTTCGAGACTCTAGGGATTTCGAGCGCAGGCATCGACAAATCATGCCAAACAATATCTGGCGGCGAGGCCCGCCGATATACAGCGACTTCGCGAAC